>JAHKAY010000055.1 GCA_018825785.1 Chloroflexota bacterium
CGGATATGGTCGGGCGGGGGTTAATTAGCGGGGGGGCCTTTACGGGGCTGGTGGTCTTTGCCATCCTGGCGCTGGTCATGGTGGCGGTGATAGTCGTCTTTACCGAGGCCCACCGCCGTATCCCTGTTCAGTATGCCCGCAGCCAAATCCGGGGGGGCAAGATGTATCGTGCCTCCGGTTCCACCCACATACCCCTCAGGGTTAATATGGCCGGGATGATCCCCCTAATCTTTGCCATGTCCATGATGATATTCCCGGGGACGGTGGCCAGCTATTTTATGCAGAGCCCGGGCTTTGTTGGCCAGGCGGCCAATTTCATCTTCCGCCTCTTTGATACCACCCATCCCCTCTACTGGATAATCTATTTCCTCCTGGTGGTAGGATTTGCCTTCTTCTATACTTCGGTCATCTTCCAGCAGATGAACTTGGCGGAGACGCTTCAGAAGCAGGGGGGCTTCATCCCCGGCCTCCGCCCCGGGCGCAACACCGAGGAGTATCTGAACCGGGTCATCAACCGCCTCACCTGGGGTGGGGCGGTCTTCCTGGCGTTGATAGCGGTAAGCCCATTCCTGGCCAGGACGGTTACCAATGTCCAGGTGCTTCAGCTCTCCAGCACCGGCATCCTCATCGTGGTAGGCGTGGTGCTGGATACCATGAAGCAACTGGAGGCCCAGCTCCTGATGCGGCACTATGAGGGGTTTGTCCGCTGATGGTGCTGGTCTTTCTGGGACCGCCCGGAGCGGGTAAGGGGACTCAGGCGGCCCTCCTGGCCCGCCGCCGGGGCCTGAAGCACCTTTCCAGCGGGGATCTCCTGCGCAGGGCGGTGGAGGCGGGGAGCGCCCTGGGGAAGGAGGCTCAGAAGTATATGGATAAGGGCCTCCTGGTCCCCGATGAGGTGGTCATGGGCCTCATCCTGGAGCAATTGCAGGGCCAGGATGGGGTGGTGCTGGACGGTTTCCCCCGCACCCTGGAGCAGGCCCGGGCCCTGGACCAGGCCCTGGGGAAGGGGGGGGTGGAGTGGGCCCTTTTGCTCCGGGTGGACCCGGAGGAGCTGGTCCGGCGCATCTCCTCCCGCTGGACCTGCCGGAACTGCCAGGCCCCCTACAATCTTCTGACCAACCCACCCCGGGAGAAGGGGAGGTGTGATAAATGTGGCGGGGGGCTTTACCAGCGCCCCGATGATACCCCGGCGGGGATAAGGAAGCGCCTGGAGGTCTACCAGGCCCAGACCATGCCGGTGATAGAGTATTATAAGGAGAAGGGCAGACTTCTGGAGGTGGACGGGGGTGGTGGGGCAGAGGAGATAAGCCAGGGGATGGAAAAGGCCCTTTCTTCCCTGAAGGGGGTGGGGTGGAGGGGAAGGGGATAGTCATCAAATCGTCCCGGGAAATCGAGCTAATGAGGGAGGCAGGCAGGGTAGTGGCGCAGGTTCTGGAAAGGCTCAAGAATGAGGCCGCCCCCGGGCGGAAGACCGGGGAGTTGGACGGGATTGCCGCCGAGGAGATAGCCCGGCGGGGTGCCCGTTCCTCCTTTTTTGGCTACCGTGACTATCCTGCCCATATCTGCACCTCGGTGAATAATGAGGTGGTCCATGGTATCCCCGGAGGGAGGGTGCTCCAGGAGGGGGATATCATATCACTGGATGTGGGGGCCATCCTGGAGGGCTTCCAGGGCGATGCCGCCATCACCGTAGGTGTGGGTAAGGTCTCGGAGCAGGCCGGGAGGCTCCTGGGGGTCACCCATGGGGCACTGGAAACGGCCATCCGACGCTGCCGAAGGGGCCAGCGACTGGGGGATGTCTCCTTCGCTATCCAGAAGTATGTGGAGGAGAGGGGTTTCTCCGTGGTGAGGGAATACTCCGGCCACGGGATTGGGCGGGAGCTGCATGAGGAGCCCCAGATACCCAACTTCGGCCTGCCGGGGCAGGGGCCCCTTCTCAGGCGGGGCATGACCCTGGCCCTGGAACCCATGGTCAACGCCGGGGGCTGGCGCACCCGACTGGATACCAACGGCTGGACGGTCCTCACCGATGATGGTGGCCTCTCCGCCCACTTTGAGCACACGGTTGCCATCACCGATGGGGATGCCGAAGTGCTGACGGTCCTCTGAGGAGCGGATGTCCAAGAAGGATACTATTGAGGTTGAAGGCACAGTTGCGGAGTCACTTCCCAATGCCATGTTCCGGGTGGACCTACCCAACGGCCACCGGGTGCTGGCCCATGCCTCGGGGAAGATACGCCTTCATTATATACGCATCCTCCCCGGGGACAGGGTGCTCGTGGAGCTTTCCCCCTATGACCTCAAGCGGGGGAGAATAACCTATCGCTTCAAATAGGGGTGAGAGATGAAGGTAAGGGCTTCCGTCAAGGTCCGATGTGAGAAGTGCAAGATAGTGCGCCGCAAGGGGGTGGTGCGGGTCATCTGCTCCAACCCCAAGCATAAGCAGCGGCAGGGCTAGGAGGGGATATGGCCAGGATAGCGGGGGTGGATATACCGGCGGGAAAGAAGGTGGGGGTGGCCCTCACCTATATCTTTGGCGTGGGGCCCTCCAACGCAAAAGTGATAGTTGCCCGCGCCGGCGTCAACTCCGATAGGAAGGTGAAGGACCTCACCGAGGAGGAACTGGCCCGCCTGCGGGAGATTATTGACAAGGAATACAAGGTGGAGGGGGAACTTAGAAGAGAGGTGAGCTTCAACATAAAGAGGCTCGTTGAGGTCAACACCTATCGGGGCCTCCGCCACCGGCGCAACCTGCCCGTGCGGGGCCAGCGCACCCGCACCAATGCCCGCACCAAGCGTGGTCCCAGGAAGACCGTAGCCGGCCGGGGCCAGAGACGCGGCGTGGGCAAGAAATAATAGGGGGAAGGATGCCTGAGAAGACAGATAAGCCCGAAAAGGCTGAGAAGCCTGCAAAGGCCGAGAAGCCTGCAAAGGCCGAGAAGCCTGCAAAGGCTGAGAAGGCCGAAAAGGCTGAGAAGCCCGAAAAGGCTGAGAAGCCCGAAAAGGCTGAGAAGCCCGAAAAGCCCCCAAAGGCAGAAAAGGCCGAGGAGGCCGGAAAGCCCGAGAAGCCTGAAAAGAAGAAGACCAGGGCCCGAAAGCGGGAAAAGAAGGGAGTGGCCCGGGGCCGGGCCTATATCCATTCCACCTTTAACGACACCATGGTAACCCTGACGGATGGTCAAGGTAACGTTCTGGCCTGGGCCAGCGCCGGCACCGCCGGTTTCAAAGGTTCCAGGAAAGGGACCCCCTACGCTGCCCAGATGGCCTCGGAGCAGGCCGCCAGGAAAGCTGTAGAGGTGGGACTTAAGCAGGTGGAGGTGTGGATGAAGGGGCCGGGAAGCGGGCGGGAGGCGGCCATCCGGGCCCTCCAGGCGGCGGGCCTTCTCGTCACGGGCATCCGGGACGTGACTCCCATCCCCCACGATGGCTGCCGTCCCCCCAAAAGGAGGCGGGTATAGATGGCCAGAAGTACTGACCCCAGTTGCCGTCTCTGCCGGCGAGTGGGAGAGAAGCTCTTCCTCAAGGGGGCTCGCTGTCTTGGGCCTAAGTGTGCCGTGGACAAGAGAGGGACGCCCCCCGGGATGCACACCCTGCGCAAGCGCAAGCGCAAGCTCTCCGACCGGGGCCTTCAGCTCAGGGAAAAACAGAAGGCCCGCTACATCTATGAGGTGCTGGAGAGGCAGTTCCGTCGCTTCTTTGCAGAGGCTTCCAAGGCCCCCGGAGCTACAGGGGAGACCCTCCTCCAGCTCCTGGAGCGGCGGCTGGACAGCGTGGTCTACCGCCTGGGCCTCGCCGATTCCCGCGCCCAGGCCCGCCAGATTGTCCACCACGGCCATATCCAGGTCAACGGCCGCCGCACTGATGTGCCGTCCTGCCTGGTCGAAATAGGGGATGTCATTTCCTTCTGGGAGGCCAGCCGGGACACCTTCTTCTATAAGGCCCTTAAGGGAAACCCCCCTTCCCGCCCTGTCCCCGCCTGGCTCAGCCTGGATGGGGAGAAGCTGGAAGGAAAGGTGCTGGCCGTGCCCAGCCGAAGCGATATTGAGATAAGCATCAATGAGAAGGCCATTGTGGAGTACTATGCCCGCTAGGAGATTCCAGTGGTAGAGATAGTCCTGCCCAAGGTAGAGCAGGTGGAGGAATCCGCCAACTACGGGAAATTTGTGGCCGAGCCCCTGGAGAGGGGCTTTGGCACCACCCTGGGCAATGCCTTGAGGCGGGTGCTTTTGAGTTCCCTGCCCGGGGCCGCTATCACTTGGATGAAGATAGATGGGGTGCTCCATGAGTTCTCCACCATACCCCATGTCAAGGAAGACACCATGGAGTTCCTCCTCAATGTCAAGACCATCCGTATCCGGCCCCTGGCTGGCCGCTCCGGGACACTCCTTCTGGAGGCAAAGGGCGAGGGGGAGGTGACCGCCGGCCATATCCAGCCTTCAGCGGACTTTGAGATTTTGAACGCGGACCAGCGCCTGGCCACCCTCGACTCCCCCGAGGCCCGGCTCGCCGTGGAGTTCAATGTGGAGCTGGGCAGGGGCTACCGGCCGGTGGGGAAGGGCTATCTGGAGGGAAGGGACAGCGGTCTCCCCATAGGGGTTATCCCTGTGGATGCCATCTTCACCCCGGTGAGGAGAGTAAACTTTACCACCGAACCTGTCCGCCCTGGCCTGGAGACCGCCCACGAGCGCCTTACCCTGGAGGTGTGGACCGATGGCACTGTCCCTCCTATTGAAGCAGTAAGCCAGGCGAGCCAGATCCTCGAGGACAACTTCATCCCCTTCCTGGAACTCACCCGCCCCAGGGCGCTGGCGGAGAAGGAGAAGAGGGTGCCGGTCCTGCCCCCGGAGAAGTATAATGTGCCTCTGGAGGAGCTGGGGCTCTCTATGCGCACCTACAACTGCCTGAAGCGGGCAGGTATAGATTCCCTGGGCCAGCTGGTGGAGAAGACTGAAAAGGAGCTGATGGAGTTGAGGCACTTCGGGCAGAAGTCCCTGGATGAGGTGCAGGAACGCTTGAGCGTCCTGGGACTGGCCCTGGGAGGAGGCAAGAGCGGTGAGGCACAGTAAGGCAGGCTGGAAACTGAGCCGCGCCACGGACCAGCGCCTGGCCCTTTACCGCAACCTGGTGAAAGAGCTGCTGGACCATGAGAGGATTGTCACCACCGAGGCCAAGGCCCGGGCGGTGAAGCCCATCGTGGAGAAGGTCATCACCCTGGGCAAGGGGGCTACCCTCCATGCCCGCCGCCAGGCCCTGAGCCTGTTGGCCGATGAAGAGGTGGTGGACAAGGTCTTCACCCAACTGGCCAAGAGGTACGCCGAGCGGCCCGGCGGCTATACCCGCATGGTGAAGCTGGGCCCCCGCCTGGGGGACGGGGCCCCTCAGGCCCTGCTGGAGCTGGTGGCATAGGATGTCCAAGATAGTCCTTCTCCTGGAATACGATGGCACTTGCTACCACGGCTTCCAGTTTCAGGCCAATGCCTCCACTGTCCAGGCCGAGCTGGAAGGGGCCCTCCACCGTATTACTGGGCGGGCGATAAGGGTCATTGCTGCCAGCCGCACCGATACCGGTGTCCATGCCAGGGGCCAGGTGGTGAGCTTCAGGACGGACCTGGACTATCCACCCCAGGTATGGCAGAGGGCCCTCAACGCCTATCTGCCCGGGGACATCTCGGTGAGAAAGGCCCACCGGGTGGAAGACGAATTCCATGTCCAGAAACAGGCGGTGAGCCGGGAATACTGTTACGCCATCTGGAACGGCCCCTACCCCTCCCCGCTCCGGGCCCGTTTCAGCTACTATGTCCCCCATCCACTGGATGTAGAGGCCATGAACCGCGCCTGTTCCTGCCTACTGGGGGAGCATGATTTTTCCTCCTTTTCCCCTCTTCCCCACCCCCGCCCGGTGAGGAATGTTTTCAGGGTGGATGTAGGGGAAAGGGGAGGGATGGCCTGCTTCCGTGTGGAAGCCAGTTCCTTTCTTCCTCACCAGGTGAGGCACACCGTGGGGGCCCTGCTCCAGGTGGGGAGGGGGAAGAGGAAGCCGGAGGGCCTGGCAGAGTTGCTCCGGGCCAAGACCCCAGGCCTGGCAGGGCCGGCCGTCTCTCCCCGTGGCCTCTGTCTGCTTAAGGTAAATTATCCCCGGCCCCTGGAGGAAGAATGAAGACCTATTCTACCAAGATTAGCGATATCGAGCGGAAATGGTATGTGGTGGATGCCAAGGACCAGACCCTGGGCCGCCTCGCCACCAGGATCGCCATGCTCTTGAAGGGGAAGGGGAAGGCTATCTATACCCCGAGCCTGGATACGGGCGACTACGTGGTGGTGATAAATACCGGCCAGGTCCGGGTGACGGGCAAGAAGGGCCACGACAAGTTGTATCGGCGGCACTCCGGGTATCCCGGGGGCTTCAAGGAGTTCAGCTTTGATGAGATGATGGCCAAGGACCCAACCGAGGTCATGAGGCACGCTGTGAAAGGGATGCTCCCAAAGAACTCTCTGGGGAAGGCTATGCTGCGCAAGCTGAAGCTCTACGCGGGGCCGGACCACCCCCACCAGGCCCAGATGAAATCGGAGAAAGAGAAGGAATAGACAATGGCAGAGCAGTATACCCCCGCCACCGGCAAGAGGAAGTCGGCCATTGCCCAGGTGAGGCTTGTTCCCGGGCAGGGCAAGATAGAGATTAACGGCAAGGAGTTCTACCAGGTCTTCACCCGGCAGGAGCACCGCCGGCAGGTGCTGCAGCCCTTCGTGGCCACGGAGACCATGGGGAAGTTTGACATCATGGTGAAGGTAACGGGCGGGGGGCTCACCGGACAGGCAGGGGGGATAAGGCACGGCATCGCCCGGGCGCTCGTCAAGTTCAACGAAAGCTACAAGCCCCTGCTCCGGGCAGCCGGGCTCCTTACCCGCGACTCGCGGGTAAAAGAACGCAAGAAATACGGCCTCAAGCGGGCACGGAAAGCCCCCCAGTACACCAAGCGCTAGACCTCTTCCAGGGGGTGCTGGGCTAGCCGTTCTTTCAGCAGGTCTATGGTGGGGACAGGTGAGGGGTCAACCCCGTGTAGGCCCGCCAGGTAGTAGCTCACCCAGTCCCCCAGATAGAGCAGGCCCATCATCTGGCTGAGGACCGCTTTACCCTCCCTCATCACCTCTTCATAGGCTACCCTTTCCCTGTGGAGGACCTCCCGGGTGATTTCCAGGCGCAGGCGGTGGCGGGGTGAAAGGAGGGGGGAGGTGAGGAGCACCACCAGGCTCCCGGCTCTTACCCCAGCGGGAAAAGAATACCCCACCACCGAGTTGTGGTGGGCCTCCGGCAGGGTGTCAAAGAAGGCCCAGGATTTGGCATTCTCATTGAGCTGGTTCTTCCAGCGCCGGGACACGCCTTGGAGGAACCCGGTCCCATAGACCACCACCAGGCGACGGGCTAACCTCCGGGCCAGGGTCTTGGCGGGGTTTCCCCTTTCCATCCCCAGGGCCCCGGCCATCTTCTCCAGGACCCCCACCATCTCCGCCACCCCGGCGGACTTGTCGCGGAGCAGGCCCAGGCGCTCCAGGGCCCCCACCAGCCCCAGGAAGCTGTAGCCTACCGCCGCCCGGGGCGGTGCCTGATAGTCTATCGAGAAGACCGGTATGTCTTCCTTCTTGGCCAGCTCCCCCAGCCGGCCGCCGGAGGTTATGGCCAGCTTTCTGGCCGGGCTCTTGAGGCTGGCGAGAAAGCTGGAGAGGGTCTCTTCAGTATTGCCGGAGTAGCTGGAGAAGATGGCGAGTGTGCGCTTGTCCAGGAAGGGAGGGGGGGTGTAGTCCCGGTGGACGATGACCGCCAGGCCCTCCTCGCCGGCCAGCCCTGCCAGCAGGTCCCCTGCGGTGGCGGAGCCTCCCATTCCCACCAGCACCAACTTGTCCACCTGCCGGTAGCTCCTGGGGAGCTTCAGCCCCAGCCCCTTCTTGTAGGCCAGGAGGCACTGCTGGGGGAGCGCCAGGAGATGGGCCTTCATGCCCCCGGCGTCTCGCACCTTGACCATCTACAGCCCCGCCAGCCTTTTCCCTCCCTTTAGGAGCTCCTCTACCTGCTGAGGGGACAGGCCCTCGGCATAGATGCGCAGCAGGGGCTCGGTGCGGGAGAAACGCACAAGGAGCCAGGAGCCGTCGGCCATGATGAAGCGGAGGCCGTCCACCGTATCCCGGGAGACTACCTTCTGACTGGCCAGGAGCTTGGGGGCGGCCTCCTGGACGGACTTCTCAATCTCAGAGGCCCTTTCCGGGGGATAGGTCAGGTCCAGGCGCTGGAAGCAGTGGGTCCCCACCTTTTCAAAGAGGTAGTCCACTAGCTGGGAGGGGGTCTTGCCCGTTTTCCGCATCAGGTCCAGGAAGAAGAGCGCGCCCAGGATGCCGTCCCTCTCCAGGGCATGGCCCCGGAAGCCGTAGCCGCCGCTTTCCTCCCCCCCCAGGAGGGCCTCTTCCCTCACCATCATGGGGGCCACATATTGGAAGCCTATCGGGGTCTCAAATACAGGCACGCCAAAGAGCTCCCCCAGGCGGAAGAGCATGCGGCTGGAGGTGACCGTCTTTATGATAGCCCCCCTCTCCCCCCTCATCTCTAGGAGATAGAGGGCCAGGAGGGTAAAGACCTGGGCCTGGCTGATGAAGTTGCCCTTTTCATCCACCACCCCCATCCGGTCAGCGTCCCCATCGTTAGCCAGGCCCACCTGGGCCCCTTCTTGCCTTACTACCTGGGAAAGCTCCCCCAGGTTTTCCGCGATGGGTTCGGGGCGGAGGCCGGGGAAGAGGGGGTTTCGCTCCCCGTGGAGCTCCAGGACCCGGGTCCGGCCCCCCTCCAGGAGGGCCTTCAGGTATCCCGCCCCGGCCCCATACATAGAGTCCACCACCACTTTGAGCCCGGCCCCTTTGAGTTCCTCCACCGGGACCAGGCGGCGGACCTGCTCCATATAGGCGGGCAGGGGGTCCAGGTCCTGCACCATGCCCTCCTTCCTGGCCAGGAGGAGGGGCAGGCTCCTGGTCTTGCCCTCCACGAGGGTCCTCTGGATGTGTCTTTCAATCTTGTCCAGCACCTCCGAGGGGGCGCTGGCCCCATCGGAGGTGCGGTATTTGAAGCCGTTGTATTTGTAGGGGTTGTGGCTGGCGGTGATGATTACCGCCCCGGCGGCATGCTTGAGGCCCACGGCGAAGCTGATGACGGGGGTGGGGGTGGGGCGGGGGGTGAGATAGACCAGGATGCCGTTCCCCGCCAGGACCTCAGCGGTGGCCTGGGCAAAGTCCTCCGAGGCAAAGCGCGTGTCATAGCCCACCACCACTCCCTTATCCACCAGGCCCGATTCTCTAACATGAAGGGCCACACCCTGGGCACAGGCCCGCACATTATCAAAAGTGAAGTCCTGCCCTATGATGGCCCGCCAGCCATCGGTGCCAAATCTTATGGGCATCAGCTCAGGAAACGGCCCCCTTTATGCCGGCTTCTTCGCGGAGGATGGCTGCCTTGTCCGTCTTTTCCCAGGGGAAGTCCCCATCCTCCCGGCCAAAGTGGCCATAGACCGCCGTGGGCCGGTAGATGGGCCGTCTCAGCCTCAGGGTCCGGATGATGCCCTCGGGGCGGAGCTCAAAGTGCCTCTTGATAAGCTCCGAGATAACCTCATCGGGGACCTTCCCCGTGCCGAAGGTCTCTATGGAGATGGAGACAGGGTGGGCTACCCCCAGGACATAGGCCAGCTGGAGCTCCAGGCGCTCCGTCAGCCCCGCCGCCACCACATTCTTGGCGACATACCGGGCCACATAGGCGCCCGAGCGGTCCACCTTGGTGGGGTCTTTCCCCGAGAAGCACCCCCCGCCGATGCGGGCGAAGCCGCCGTAGGAGTCCACCATGAGCTTTCGCCCGGTCACCCCGGTATCGGCCACCGGGCCCCCGACGACGAACTTGCCCCCGGCGTTCACCAGGAAGCGGGTGCGGTCCAGGAGGTGGGGGGGGGCCACCGGCTTTATCACCGCCTCTATGACGTCGCTCCGTAGCTTCTCCAGGTCCACATCGGGGTCATGGTTGGCGGCGATGACTACCGCTTCCACCCTCTTCGGCTTTCCCCGGGAGTATTCCACCGTCACCTGGGACTTGCCGTCGGGGCGGAGGTAGGGCAGGGCTCCCTCCCTCCTTACCTGGGCCAGGCGTCGGGCCAGCCGATGGGCCAGGGAGATGGGCAGGGGCATAAGCTCGGGGGTCTCAGTGCAGGCATAGCCTGTCATCATCCCCTGGTCCCCCGCCCCTGTCCCCTCCAGGTCATCCGCCTTGCCCCCCTGGGCTTCCATGGAGCGGCTGACGGCGTGGTTGATGTCTGGGGACTGAGGCTGGATGGAGACCATGGTGCCCACGCTCTGGTAGTCAAAGCCCAGCTCCGGGCGGGTGTAGCCGGCATCCTTCAGCACCCCCCGGATGATGTCCGGTATTTCTATATAGCAGTCGGTGGTTATCTCCCCCATGACTATGACCAGGCCCCGGGTCACCGCTGTCTCACAGGCCACCCGTCCTGAGGGGTCCTGGGCCAGGACAGCGTCCAGAACGGCATCCGCTACCTGGTCGCAGAGCTTGTCGGGGTGGCCCTCGGCGACGGACTCCGAGGTGAAGAGGTAGCTGGGAGAGGTGAGAAAGGTATTCATGTTGCCTCCTATGTGCCCATATCCCAGGAGCGGAGGTATTTTTCCTGCTCCGGGGTGAGGGTGTCTATTTTCACGCCCAGGGACTGGAGCTTGAGGCGTCCTACCCCCCGGTCTATTTCCAGAGGGACGGGATAGACCCCGGGCTCCAGCCTCTTCTCCTTCCTGGCTATATATTCTGCGGCGAGGGCCTGGTTGGCGAAGCTCATGTCCATGACGCTGGGGGGGTGGCCCTCGGCGCAGGCCAGGTTCACCAGCCGGCCCTGGGCCAGGAGATGCAGCCGGCGCCCATCCTTAAGCCGGTATTCCTCCACGTTGGGCCGGACCTCCCTTTTCCCCTGGGCCATGGCCTCCAGGGCCTCTATATTTATCTCCACATTGAAGTGGCCGCTGTTGGCCAGGATGGCCCCGTCCTTCATCACCTCAAAATGGGGCCGGTCCAGGACATGGGTATCCCCCGTGATGGTGATGAAGATGTCCCCTACCCTGGCGGCCTCCAGCGCGGGCATCACCGAAAAGCCGTCCATGACCGCCTCCAGGGCCGGGATGGGCTCCACCTCGGTGACGATGACCAGGGCCCCCATCCCGCGGGCCCTCATTGCCACCCCCCGCCCGCACCAGCCGTAGCCGCAGACCACCACCCTTTTGCCCGCCCAGAGGACATTGGTAGCCCGGGTGATGCCGTCCACGGTGCTCTGCCCAGTCCCGTAGCGGTTGTCAAAAAAGCGCTTGGTCTGGGCATCGTTTACGGCGATTATGCCATAGGCCAGACGGCCCTTTTGGGCCATTTCCCGGAGCCTCACGACCCCGGTGGTGGTCTCCTCGGTGCCCCCCAGGACCCCTTCAAGAAGTCCTTTCCTCTCTTTATGCAAGAAAACAGTGAGGTCGGCCCCATCGTCCATGGTGATGTGAGTGCCCGGTTCCAGGGCCTGGGCGATGTGGCGGTAGTAGGACTGGCTGTCCTCCCCTCTTATAGCGAAGGTGGGGATGGCAAAGTCCTGGACCAGGGCGGCGGCCACCTCGTCCTGGGTGGAGAGGGGATTGGAAGCGCATATGGACACCTCTGCCCCCCCTGCCTTGAGGGCCAGGGCCAGGTTGGCCGTCTCGGTCGTGACATGGAGGCAGGCCGAAAGACGGAGGCCCTTCAGGGGTTTCTCTCTGGCAAAGCGCTCACGGATAAGCCCCAGGACGGGCATCTCCCGGGCCGCCCACTCTATCTTCAGCCGGCCCTGGAGGGCCAGGGCGGGGTCCTTGATATCCGCTTTCACAATTTCAGCTATTCTACGCCTCCCGCAAGCCTCCTGACAAGGCCCGGAAGGAGCGCTTTCACCGTGGCGCTGGTATCTATCTTGAGGTGATGGTCGGGGGGCACCTCCGTTATTTCCTCCCATCTCTCCCTTTCCCTGAGATAGACCTGCCAGTCGGCGTCGGAGAAGGAGGCCTCCCCCGCCCTCCGTTCCAGCCTCTCCCTTATCACTTCTTCAGGGCAGAGGGCCTCCAGGACAAAGAAATCCGACTCCACCTCCCTGGCCAGCGAGGCCGCCTCCTCCCTGAGGGCCCGGGAGCGGAAGGTGGCATCCAGGAGGACGGAGCCCCCCTGGAGGAGGATGTTCCTGGCCCGTTGGAATATCTCCTCATAGGTGCGCCGGGTGAAGGCGGGGGAGTAGAGGCCCTCTTGGAAGGCCTCATAGTGGTGCTGGGTGGGGGGAAGGCCGGCCAGGGCCTTGCGCACGGCATCGGAGGAGACCACCTCCCAGCCCAGCCTTTCCCCCAGAGCGCGGGCCAGGGCGGTCTTGCCCGTGCCCACTAGGCCGGCGGTGATGGCCAGCTTTCTTCCGGCGTAGGCCAGGGCCAGGTCAAAATAGCCCCTGGCGGCCTGGAGAGCCCTTTCCCTCTCCTCTTGAGGGATGTGGGGGGCATCGGCCTTGAAGCCCTCCACCTTGGCCCGGACATGGGCACGGTAGAGCTTGTAGAAGGCCAGGACATCCCAGAGGCCCCTGTCCCCCGAGCCCTGGATATAGGCCTCTACAAAGGCCCGCGAGAGGTGGGGGAAGCCGTGGTGGTCCAGGTCCATGGCCAGGAAGGACACCTCCGAGGCGGTATCGCCGTAGCGGAAGCGGTCGTTGAACTCGATGCAGTCAAAAATCTTAACTCCGTCCTCAAAGCAGATGTGGGCGGCGTGGAGGTCCCCGTGGCAGTCACGGATATGGTCCCCCTCAACCCTCTGCTGGAAGATGTCTGCGTGGCGCTGGAGGAAGCCGTAGGCGTAGTCCTTCAGGGCCTGGTATTTCTCACGGGAGACGGTGCGCCCGATGTATGGCTCGGTCTGGGTGAAGTTCTCCCCGGTATTGGTCTTGACATAATCCAGAGAGCCGAAGGCGGATATATGGGGGCTGGTGGCGGCCCGGGAATGGAACTCGGCCAGGAGCCGGGCCACCCTTTCCACCATGGCCGGGGTCACCAGGTTCTGGGCCAGAAGGCGGTCCATCATCTTTTCCTGGGGGAGCTGGCGCATCTTCACCGCATATTCCAGGGCCTTCCTTTCCCCCTCCACCCCATGCCTTCCGCCCCTTCTGGTGATGGGCACCACTCCCAGATAGACATCGGGGCAGAGCCGGCGGTTGAGGAGCACCTCCTGCTCTGAGAAGTGTTTCCTTTTATCCAGGGTGGTGTAGTCCAGGTAGCCCAGGTCCACCGGCTTTTTCACCTTGTAGACATACTCCCCGGTGAGGAAGACGAAGGACATCTGGGTCTGGAGGAGCTCAATCTTGGGGGGGTGGTGGGGGTAGGCCCGGGGTTCCAGGAGGTCCCGGACCAGGGGGGGAAGCTCAGCCACGGCCGGCCTTCTTCTCCTGGCAGCGGGGGCAGAAGGCCCGGCCCTTTCTATCGGTGTCCTCCAGGGAGTTGGAGAAGGTCATAACACAGCCGGGGTCGGGGCAGTGCCCCAGGGTGAGGAGGTGGCCTATCTCGTGGACGGCCTCTCTGACGGCCCTCTCCAGGAGGAGGTTCTTGTCAGGGGGCTGGCCGTGGTATTCGGGCCGCAGGCGGGTGAGGGAGATGACCGCCGTCTGAATCCCCGGCGCCGCCAGGCCGAAGACAAAGTCCAGCCCGGGGCTGTAGATGTCCACATCCGCCACCCCCAGCAGCCTCTCCCCCTGCCGGGGCAGCCGGGCGAGGGCATAGAGGAACTCCGAGGCCTGGTGCTGCCCCCGCTTGGGGTTGTACGCTGACGGGGGAAGGGGCATGCTGTTCCCTAGTTCGGCCCCCTCCACAAAAACCTCCGCCAGGGCCTCCCTGAGCCCGGAGAGGACATGGTCCTCTATCTCGCCCACCGGGACCAGGCGTATCATGCCGTTTGCAGCCAGGCCCTGACCTCCTGGAGGCAGGCCTGGAAGTTGGAGCGGGTAAGCAAGAGGACCCGCACCTGGGGCAGGGCTTTTATGCGGTCGGCGACGGGGTGGGGTGCCAGCATGATGGTCCCCAGGACCCTGCCCATCTCCAGGGCCCGGGCCACCGCCTCCTGGAAGGCGGTGGAGAAGAGCTCCATCTTGCCTATCTCATCCACCACCACCAGCCTTTTCTCCTCTAGCGCTTTCCTGAGGGCTTTCACCCCCACCCTTTCCAGGGCGGCCACATCCACCCCATATTTGCCCACCCGGAAGGGACCGGGGAAGTCCACATGGGCCAGGACTGCCGTTTCCCCCTCCAGGGTCACCAGGCGGAAGCCCTGCCTTACCCCCCCGGCCCGGATTTCCTCGGTATAGAACCCCCCTGCCCCGCCGGAGTAAGAGGCCAGGGCCTCCTTGATGAGGGTTGTCTTGCCCGAGCCGGGGCCCCCTGTGAGGAGGCAGGCGGTCTTGGCAGAGCCTATGCCTTCCGCTCTACCTTCTTTCTCTCCGCGTATTTCTTCGCTTTGACCCGATGTTTGGCTATGGCTACCCTTTTTCTTTTGTTCATCTTCTCCCCTGAGCTATTACTTAGGCTGTAAGAGTTCCCGTCATAGGGGGGCAAGGAGAGACCCTTCGCTCCGCTCAGGGTGACAAGTAGCTCTGTCATTCTGAGCGTAGCGAAGAATCTCGCTTTGCTGATTTCCGCAACCAAGCGCCATTATAGTCTCTTTCTCATCTCCTGGGAGAGCTGGGAGAGGAGCTCCAGGGCCCTCAGGGAGGCTTCAGGGGAGAGGGGGGCCAGGCCGCAGGAGGGGGTGACCAGGCCCTGGGAGAGGAGCTGGCGGTGGGGGATGCCCTTCCGGGTGAAGGGGACCATGGCCTCCTCCAGCCGGTCCCGGAGGCTGGAAAGGGTCTCCCTGGCCAGGCTCTCTTCATCGTTGGGGATAATCCCCCAGGCGATGGCCCCGCCCTGGCCCAAGAAGGCCTTCACTTCATCGGGGTAGAGGGGGAGGGTGTGGGCATAGTTATAGGCATCAAAGCTGATAATCTGGGCGGAGGTGGAGAGGAGCACCGACCAGTCGGTGTTGCCGCAGCAGTGGACCCCCTTCACCCCCTGGATGCCCCCCAGGACTGTCTCCAGAAGGGACGTGGCCTGCTCCCGGTTTAGGGCGAAGTGGGCCGAGCCAAAGGCGCTCATATAAGGCTCGTCCACGAAGATGATAGTGGGGTAGCCCAGGGAGGCCAGCTTCTTTTCCTGCCGGGCGGCTTTCAGCCGGAGGTGCTTGGCCAGGGCGTCGGAGAAGATATCGTGGTAGAGGATGGGCTTCCTGTCCTGGTCGGTGATGGAGAGGCCACAGCTTATGGGCCCGGTTATCTGCCCCTTGACCGCCCTGGGGTTGCCCAGCCGGGAGGCGAGGAAGGCATGGAAGCCCGCCGCCCTTTCCCGGCTTGTAGCGTAGCTGTCCACGGCCATGGCCTCGTAGTCATCCTGGAGCTGCCTTAAAGGCTGGTCCACATCCCTGTTTGTGTCTATGAATATCCGCTCGCCCTCTTCTATCGCCCCGGGCAGGCCCTCCCCGAACTGGAGATACATGCCCTCGTAGAAGGAGCGCTTGGGGAGCTGGGGCCAGGCGGGGAGGTGGGGCAGGAACCTGAGGACCGCCTGGCAGGCGGCTTCGGGGTCGGCATGGGGCATACTGCCTATGGCCGTGGCCAGGAAGCCCGCCTCCACTTTCGCCATCATCCCTCCGGCGGCAGGTATTTCCCTATCAGGAGGGCCAGTTCCTGCCTTTTCTGGGCCGGGATAAGCCTGGGGTCGGTGATAATGGCGTCTTTGAGGGTGGTGGGGCAGGGGCAGTCCCTCTCCCTGGGGATGGCCCCTATTAGTTTCCTCAGGACCGTCTTTGCCCTTTCCACATTCTTCTGGAGGTTGGAGATAACCATCTCTATGCTGACCGAGGCGTGCTCCTGGTGCCAGCAGTCGTAGTCGGTCACCGAGGCCAGGGTAGCGTAGCAAATCTCCGCCTCCCGGGCCAGCTTGGCCTCGGGCAGGGCGGTCATGCCGATGATATCGGCCCCCCAGGAGCGGTAGAGGAGGGACTCGGCCCTGGTGGAGAAGAGGGGTCCCTCTATGACCACCAGGGTCCCCCCCTTGTGCACCCCCACCCCCTCCCCCTGGCAGGCCTTGTAGAGGGCCCGGGAGAGGGCCGGGCAGAAGGGGTCGGCAAAGGCCACATGGACCACCACCCCACCCCCGAAAAAGCTGCTCACCCGGCTCCGCGTGCGGTCAAGGAGCTGGTCGGGGATTACCAGGTCCAGGGGCTGGAGTGTCTCTTTAAGGCTGCCCACCGCCGAGACCGATATAATCCTCTCCACCCCTAGGGACTTGAGGGCGTAGATATTGGCCCGCACCGGGATTTCCGTAGGGGAGATGCGGTGGCCCCGGCCGTGGCGGGGGAGGAAGGCCACCCTCTCCCCCTCCAGGGTGCCCAGGACGATGGCATCGCTGGGGTCGCCGAAGGGGGTCTTCACCCTGACTTCCTTCACGTCGCTCAGCCCCTCTATGTGGTAGAGGCCGCTGCCCCCGATGACCCCGAGCCTGGCCTCAGGCATCATGGCCCGCCACGGCTTTCTTCAACCTCTCCTCGTAGGGCTCCTGGAGGACGCCCTTCTCGGT
Organism: Chloroflexota bacterium; assembly: GCA_018825785.1. Taxonomy (NCBI): domain Bacteria; kingdom Bacillati; phylum Chloroflexota; species Chloroflexota bacterium. The sequence continues at coordinate 16,720 of JAHKAY010000055.1, forward strand.
GATGATGGCGCTGATATAGTGGTGGGGGGTGACGTCAAAGGCGGGGTTGGCCGCCCGGGTGCCCCGGGGCGCTGTGGAGGCCCCGGCGAAGTGGGTCACCTCCCGGGGGTTCCTCTCCTCAATGGTGATTCCCTCCCCCGAGGCCAGGGAGAGGTCAACGGTGGAGGTGGGGACTACAATATAGAAGGGGACCCCGTGCTCCATGGCCAGGACGGCCAGGGTATAGGTCCCTATCTTGTTGGCCGAATCCCCGTTGGCGGCTATCCGGTCCGCCCCCGTTATCACTGCCTTGACCTCCCCTTTTTTCATGAAATAGCCCGCCATGGAATCGGTGATAAGGGTGAAGGGGATGCCCTCCTGCTTAAGCTCCCAGGCGGTAAGGCGGGCACCCTGGAGGAGGGGCCGGGTCTCGGAGACCAGGACCTGGATATGCTTCCCCTGCCGGTGGGCCACCTTTATTACCCCCAGGGCGGTGCCCACCCCCGCCGTGGCCAGGGACCCGCTGTTGCAGTGGGTGAGGACCAGGTCCCCGTCGGCCAGCAGCTCCGCCCCATATTGCCCCATCTTCTCCGACGCTTCCTCTTCTTCCCTTTCCAGGGAGAGGGCCTCCTCAAGAAGCCGGGCCTCTATCTCCCTGTGGCCGGTGCCCCCTGCCCAGGCCCGCCTCATCCGGTTGAGGGCCCGGGGGAGGTTGACGGCGGTGGGGCGGGTCTTCTCCAGGGCCCGGGCCACCTCTTCCAGCCCCTTCCTGAACTCCGGGAGGGAGGAGACCGGCAGGCCCCTTGCCCCCAGCACCACCCCGTAGGCGGCAGCGATGCCTATGAGGGGGGCGCCCCTCACCCTGAGGCCCCGGATGGCCTGGGCCACCCCTTCTGCATCCCTGAGCTCTCTATAGACCAGGCGGTGGGGGAGGTGGGCCTGGTCAAGGATGCGCAGCCTATCCCCCAGCCACTGGACTGCCCTGATGGACAAACCTACTTCGTCAGGCATTTTGCCTAAATACTACTACATCGGCCAGAAATTGGGAAATGGCCCTCTTTTGTATTTGACGGGAAAGGGGGGTGTCTGATAAAATATATTGGTTTGTCATCAAAGGAGGAGATAATGGCAGAGCACAAGACCATTGACCCCGCTACCCTGGAGCTTCTGGAAATCGCAGAGCAGGAAGGGATATCCACCTGCTTTTCCCGGAGTGAAGTCATCAAGCCCTGCCCCATAGGGCGGGAGGGGAACTGCTGTAAAGCCTGCTTTATGGGCCACTGCCGTCTGGTGGGCAAGACCACCGTCGGCATCTGTGGGGCCACCCTGGAGGTGGTCCAGGCCAGGAACTTTGCCCGGGCCGTAGCCGGGGGCGCCGCCGCCCATAGCGACCACGGCCGGAATGTGGCCTTTACCCTCATCGCCATCGGGGAGGGGAAGGCCCCGGGGTATGAGATAAAGGACGAAAAGAAGCTGAGGCGCGTTGCTTCCTATATGGGGCTCAAGACCGAGGGCAAGTCCACGCAGGAGCTGGCCCTTGAGGTGGGGAGGTTCGCCCTCAACGATTTTGGTCGGCAGGATGGGGAGCTCTACAACCTGCGCCGGGCGCCTCCCAAGCGTCAGGAGCTGTGGCGTCGCCTCGGTATCGCCCCGCGGGGGGTGGACCGGGAGGTCTGCGAGATGATGCACCGCACCACCATGGGGGTGGACCAGGACCCTGAGCACATCCTCACCCAGGCTATGCGTTGTGCCCTGGCCGATGGCTGGGGAGGCTCTATGATTGCCACCGACCTCTCGGATATCATCTTCGGCATCCCCACCCCCGTTTTGGGCACCTCCAACTTCGGTGTCCTCAAGGAAGAGGATGTCAATATGGTCATCCACGGGCATGAGCCCACCCTGGCGGAGATGATTGTGGCGGTAGCCAAGGAGCCGACGCTGCTGGAATATGCGCGCTTAAAAGGTGCCAAGGGGATAAATGTGGTGGGGATGTGCTGTTCAGGAAACGAGCTCCTGATGCGTCACGGCGTCCCCATCGCCGGTAACTTCCTCCAGTCGGACCTCATCATGGTGAGCGGGGCGGTGGAGGCCATGGTGGTGGACTACCAGTGCGTGATGCAGGGGATAGTGGAGGTGGCAAAGCATTTCCATACCAAGGTCATCACCACCACGGACCGGGCCAAGATACAGGGGGCCACCCACATTGAGTTTGACGACCACCGGGCGCAGGAGGTAGCCCGCCTCATCGTGCGCACCGCCATAGATAATTTCCCCAACCGCAAGAGGGTCCATATCCCGGCCTATGTGGACCCCCTGGTCTCGGGGTTCTCCCATGAATACCTGAACTACATGCTGGGGGGCACCTTCCGGGAGTCCTTCCGCCCCCTCAACGACAATATCATCAATGGCCGCATCAGGGGGGCAGCCGGGGTGGCGGGGTGCAATAATCCCCATACCGCCCACGATGAGTCCCATATCGGCATCATCAAGGAGTTCATAAAGAACGATGTTCTGGTGGTGACCACCGGGTGCAACTCCATCGCCTGCGCCAAGCACGGGCTTCTGACCCCGGAGGTGATGGAGATGTGCGGGCCTGGCCTCCGCGAGGTGTGCCAGACCATAGGTATTCCTCCTGTCCTGCACATGGGCTCCTGTATTGACAACTCCCGTATTCTCACCGTCCTCTCCCAGATGGTCACGGAAGGGGGCCTGGGTGAGGACATCTCCGACCTGCCCGGTGTGGGCCTGGCCCCGGAGTGGATGTCCGAGAAGGCCCTGACCATTGGCACCTACCTCGCGGCCTCGGGGGTCTATACCATCTTCGGCATGCAGTCGCCGGTGGCGGGGAGCCCGGAGATAACGCGGATGATAACCCAGGGCTGGGAGGAGAAGGTGGGGGGCAAGCTGGAGTTTGAAGCGGACTGGCATAAGGCGGTGGAGAAAGGCCTGGAGCACATTGACAAGAAGCGCAAGGCCCTCAAGCTGGAGCCCTACGACCCCGCCCGCTACGCCAGGAGCTCCGCCTACCTCCCGGGGGAATACCTCGGCTTCAAAGAGCACGCCGAGGGCAAATACAGCCTGGAGAAATAAGGAGGCCAACTGAGACGGGTTGGCCTGAACTTGAGCGAAAACGGGCGAAAGGGAGAGAATCTGAGCCTAAGATGGGGCTGAGTGACCCCTGGTAGTCTACGATGTCCGGAGAGGGGCTCTGGATATTTCAGGAGAGGGGCCGGACACCGCAGGGTGGTCACGGGGCTTCTCAAGGGGCTTGACGCTGTGGGGGCAGGGTCTTATCATCAGCGTAGATGGCAGGGAGGGCTGGGCATGGCCCTATCAAGAGTGATATGGGGAATCCCGGTTGATAACTTGTGGAAGTGAAAACTGGTATTTAATAAAGGTACGCTAAGCATAGAAGCAGAACATCGAGACAATAAAACAATACTAAACCACTAGCCACAAAGAACATCCGCCTTTACAGGTTATCTTCTCTAAATGAGCTGAGACCCTTCGCTTCGCTCAGGGTGACCGTTCGGGGGCGATGGCGAAGGTTTCTTTGTTTCTGCGGCGGGTGTTAGAACCCCCAGCTTCTCCTTGTTATCCCTCTTTCTGCAGTTCACTTCGCAGGCTCAGGAGGGTCAGCGCCCTATTTGAAGCCCAGGCCCTTTTCCCGGAGGCTGATGAAGCGGGTGTGGGCCACGATGAGGTGGTCCAGGACCTCTATGTCCAGGAGCTTCCCCGCCTCTACTATCTGTTTGGTCACTTCAATGTCCTCGGGGCTGGGGGTGGGGTCGCCGGAGGGGTGGTTATGGACCACCACTATGGCTGGGCAGTTCTCCCGCACCGCCTCCCGCAGGACCTCCCCCACCCGCACCAGGGAGGTGTTGACGCTTCCCCGGTAGACCTCCTTCACCGCCACAATCTGGTTGCGGGTATTGAGGAGGACCACCCGCAGGTGCTCCTGTTCCAGGTAGCCCATCTCTGCCAGGAGGAGGTTGGCCACGTCCTGGGGGGAGCGGACCTGGGGCCTATCCTCGGGGCCCAGGGCAAAGAGCCTCTTCCCCAGCTCCAGGGCCGCCTGGAGCTCCACCGCCTTGGCCTCCCCGACCCCTTTCTGGGAGCGGAGCTCGCCCAGGCTGGCCCGGGCCAGGCCCCTCAGGCCGCCGGAGCGGGCCAGCAGGCGGGAGGCCAGGGAGAGGACGCTCTCGGAGGCCGTGCCGGTGCGCAGGATGATGGCCAGGAGCTCAGCGTTGCCCAGCGCTGAGGGCCCGAAGGCCCGCAGGCGCTCCCGGGGCCTCTCCGAGGGGGGCAGGTCCCTGATGAGGGGGGCGTACTCCAGCCCCGGCTTTGTGGGCCTTTCTTCAGCCATGCCCGCCTCCTCAGCCAATAATACGGCATTTGGCGGGATGTTTCACCATCCCCCCTAGGGGAAAATCGGCTATTCGGGGGAGCCCGAAGACAAAGCCCCTGGCTACTTCACCTCCACCACTGCTCCGGCGGCCTCCAGCTTGGCCTTGAGGGCCTGGGACTCCTCTTTGTTCACCCCCTCTTTTACCGGCTTGGGGGCGGCCTCCACCAGGTCCTTGGCCTCCTTCAGGCCCAGCGCCGTTATCTCCCTGACTACCTTGATGACGTTGATCTTGTTGGGGCCGACCTCCTTGAGGGTGACGGTGAACTCGGTCTGCTCCTCAACGGCTGGGGCAGCCGCTGCTCCTGCGGCGGGGGCGGCGGCCGCAGCCATGGGGACAGCCGCTGTTACCCCCAGTTCCTGTTCCAGGGCCTTGACCAGCTCGGAGAGCTCAAGGACGGTCATCCCCTTTACGGCTTCAATCAGTTGCTCTCTGGTTATCTTGGACATTTACGAACCTCCTTCTATTTGCTTGGACCTGGCTTGGAGGACCAGCAGGAGCCCCGCCATGGGGGCCTGGAGGACACCCAGGAGCCGGGCCAGGGGTGCCTGCATGGTCCCCAGGACCTTGCTGAGGAGCACCTCTCTGGGTGGCAGGGCCGCCAGGGCCAGGACTTCCTCGGGGCGCAGCACCCTGTCCACGAGGAGTGCCCCTTGTAGCTTGAGGGTCTTGCTCTGCCGCAGGAACTCGGCAAATATTCTGGCGGTCTCCACCTCCTCCCCGTAGCCTACGGCGACGGCCGTTGGCCCCTGGAGGAGGACTTTCCCCTCCCCTTTCCCCGCCTTATCCAGGGCGATGGCCATCAGGGTGTTCTTTATCACCCGGTAGTCCACCCCCTTTTCCCGCAGGCGCCTTCTCAGTTCAGTCATCTCCGGGGAATGCATCCCCCGGAAGTGAGTGAACAGGGCCAGGCGGCCCTTTTCCAGCATCTCTGTCAGCCTTGCTACCTCCTGGACCTTCTCTTCTTTGGGCAAATCCTTCTGCCTCCTTTCAAAGCCTGGGCCCTGGCACCTGCCAGGGCCCAGGAACAGTTCCACCTATTCCTTTGCCTCGACAGGTTATTTAAGCCCTCCGGGCCCCTGCGGTCTCAGGCTATTTTGTTTTGGGCTATATTATAGCACCATCTCCTGCCGACTATCCAGCTGCCAGGGCCTGGGTGCTCTTGAGGTCCAGCTCCAGGCCCGGGCCCATAGTGGTGGTGAGGAAAGCGCTCCTGATATACTGCCCCTTGGCCCCCGAGGGCTTGGCTTTTGTCACCGCCTCCATCACAGCGGTCAGATTCTCCAGGAGCTTTTGCTCTTCAAAGCTCACCTTGCCCAGGGGGACATGGATAATAGCGGTGCGGTCCAGCCGGAACTCCACCCTGCCCTTTCCGGCCTCGGCGATAGCCCGGGGCAGGTCGTTGGCGGGGACCACAGTCCCGGCCTTGGGATTGGGCATGAGGCCCTTCCGGCCCAGAATCTTGCCCAGTTTGCCCACCTTGCCCATCATATCGGGGGAGGTGATGGCCACATCAAAGTCCAGGAAGCCCTCCTCTATCTTCTTGATGAGTTCCTCCCCGCCCACGGTGTCGGCCCCGGCCTCCTGGGCCAGCCTTGAGGCCTCTCCCTGGGCGAAGACCAGGACCCTCACCTTCTTCCCGAGTCCGTGGGGGAGGGTGGCCACGCCGCGCACCTGCTGGTCGGAGTGCCTGGGGTCCACCCCCAGGCGCAGGTGGAGCTCCACAGTTTCATCGAACTTGGTAAAGCTGGCCTTCTTGGCCAGGGCCACGGCCTCCTGGGGGGCATAAGAACGGTCTGCCTCCACCAGCTTTACTGCTGCCTGATATTTCTTGCCTCTTTCTGCCATCCTATTTCACCTCCACCCCCATACTGCGGGCTGTCCCCTCAATTATGCGCATGGCTGCTTCCAGGTCCTTGGCATTGATGTCCTTCATCTTGAGTTGGGCTATCTCCTTGAGCTTCTCCCGGGAAAGGGCGCCCACCGGGGCCCGCCCGGGGGTAGCGCTTCCCTTTTCCAGGCTCAATGCCTTCTTGATGAGCTCGGAGGCGGGTGGTGTCTTGGTGATAAAGGTAAAAGAACGGTCCTCGTAGATAACAATCTCCACTGGGATGATATTGCCCGCCTGGGATGCGGTGCGCTCATTGTAGTCCTTGCAGAAGGCCATGATGTTCACCCCATGCTGTCCCAGGGCGGGCCCAACCGGGGGGGCCGGGGTGGCCTTGCCTGCTGGTATCTGGAGTTTGACGATAGCCTTTATCCTCTTTGCCATATTTACAGCCTTTCTGCCTGAAGGAAATCCAGCTCTACTGGTGTCTCCCGGCCGAAGAAAGAGACCAGGACCTTTACCTTGCCCTTCTCCGGACTTACCTCATCCACGACCCCTACAAAGTCGATAAATGGTCCGTCCACGATCCTCACGCTCTGGCCCTTGGTAAAGCCTACCTTGACCCGGGGCACCTCAGACTCCATCTGCTTCTTAACCTGCTGGACCTTTTCCTCCTCCAGAGGGACAGGGACCAGCTTGCCCTCACTGTCCTGGGCGGAGACGAAGCCGGTTACCGCCGGGGTATTGCGCACCACATTCCAGCTCTTATCGTCCATGACCATCTCCACCATAAGGTAGCCGGGGAAGATCTTCCTCTCCACGGTGCGTTTCTGGCCCTCCCGGACTTCAATCTCCTTCTCGGTGGGGATGAGGACCTGGAAGATTTGGTTCTGGGCGTCCATAGAGCGGATGCGCTGCTCCAGGTTCCTCTTCACCCTCTCCTCGTAGCCGGAGTAGGTGTGGATGACATACCATCTCCGGGCGTCCTTTTCCTCGGTCATCCTACTTCACAGGGAACAAGAGGCGGACCATCTGGGTAAAGGCATAGTCAATGCCCCCCAGGGCCACGCCCACGCTTGCGGCAACAGCTATCACCATAAGGGTGAGCCTTGCGGCCTCCCTCGGTGTAGGCCAGACCGCTTTTCTAAGTTCGGCCACGGTCTCCGGGACGAACCTGAAGCGGGAAGGCTTCTTGGGGGCAAGGGTCCTACTCTCTTTGGGCATAGAAAGAGTTCTATTTTACCTCGCGGTGGGGGGTATGGACCCGGCAATGGGGGCAGTACTTCCGAAGCTCCAGCCTTTGGGAGTCGTTCTTCTTGTTCTTTTCCGAGGTGTAGGTTCTCTCCTTACACTGACCGCAGGCCAGGTGGATGATGGACCGGGCTTCCCCTTTTTTGGCCACAGTCTACTCTAGGATCTTGGTGAAGACCCCGGCGCCGACGGTCTTGCCCCCTTCTCTCATGGCAAAGCGGAGCCCCTCCTCCAGGGCCACCGGGTAGATAAGTTTGATGGTGAGGTTAACTCTATCCCCCGGCATCACCATCTCCACCCCCTTGGGTAGCTCCGCAGTGCCGGTAACATCGGTAGTGCGGATAAAGAACTGGGGCTTGTAGCCGGTGAAGAATGGGGTGTGGCGGCCGCCTTCTTCCTTGCCCAGGACGTAGACCTCGGCCTCTGCCCTGGTATGGGGGTTGATGGAGCCCGGGGCGGCCAGTACCATCCCCCTCTCCACATCCTCCCGCTCAATGCCCCTGAGGAGAGCGCCCACAGCGTCCCCCGGCTCGCTGAAGTCCAGTATCTTGTGGAACATCTCCAGGCTGGTGGCCACCGTCTTCCTGGTCTCCTTCAGGCCCACAAGCTCCACCTCATCCCCGGGCTTGATAATTCCCCTTTCCACCCGCCCGGTGACCACGGTCCCCCTTCCCTTGATGCCAAAGACGTCCTCAATGGGCATGAGGAAGGGTTTGTCTTTGGCCCGTAGGGGCAGGGGGACATAATCGTCTACTGCCTGGATGAGCTTCAGGATAGGCCCGCACCACTCGCAATCGGGCTTGCCACAGCCGTGCTCCATGGCCTTCAGGGCGCTCACCCGTATCACCGGGACCTTGTCCCCCGGGAAGCCATACTTGGTAAGGAGTTCTCTTACCTCCATTTCCACGAGTTGAAGGAGTTCCTCGTCCTGGAGAGCATCCACCTTGTTGAGGGCCACTATCATGGCCGGGACCTCCACCTGGTGGGCGAGGAGGATATGCTCCCTGGTCTGAGGCATAGGGCCATCGGGCGCGCTCACCACCAGGATAGCCCCATCCATCTGGGCGGCCCCGGTGATCATGTTCTTGATGTAGTCGGCATGGCCCGGGCAGTCTATATGGGCATAGTGCCTCTTGGCGGTCTCATACTCCACATGGGCTATATTGATGGTCAGCCCCCTGGCCTTCTCCTCCGGGGCGCTGTCAATGGAGTCGTAGGGCCGGAACTGGGCCGAGCCCGCTTTGGACAGGATCAGGGTTATGGCAGCGGTAAGGGTGGTCTTGCCGTGGTCCACGTGCCCGATGGTCCCCACGTTGAGATGTGGTTTGACCCTTTCAAACTTCTTCTTGGCCATGATAAACCCTCCTTACTATGATTACTATTATATGGAGCCCACAACCAGATTTGAACTGGTGACCCCGCCCTTACCAAGGGCGTGCTCTACCACTGAGCTATGTGGGCCCTTGGGTGTGGAGGGGGTAGGATTCGAACCTACGCAGGCATTTCGCCAGCAGATTTACAGTCTGCCCCGATTAACCGCTCCGGCACCCCTCCCTGAGCCCGAGAGGGGATTCGAACCCACTAACCTACCGATTACAAATCGGTTGCGCTTCCATTGCGCCACTCGGGCCATAACTCGGTAAAGTATAGAATAGACCCTGTTTGCTGTCAAGCCACTTCCCCTGATTTTGGGCAGTGGGGCAGAGGGATGAAGAGTGCGTTTATGTCTGTAGGTCGACAGGGGGGGGCAACGGAAACGGGCTTAGGAGCTCGTTTCCATTGCCCCGGTGCTGCTATTCTGTCCTGGCTGGCTGGGCTGCTGGCCTGCCGGCCTCCACCAGATCTACCCGGAGGGCTGCCCCGTGGGACAGGACGCCTTTCGGCGAGCGCCAGGGTTGCCAGCGGTGGGAATCTTCAGCCGTAACTTTTTGCACCTGGGGCAGGCCCAGGAGCATCTCCTTCAGGGCCATCGGTTTTTCCAGCTCAAGGGTGAGTTCCATGCTCTCTGAGGAACCCCTCTCTGCTGCTATCTTCACGTCCCTCAAGCTGGCGAGCTGCTGGTGGAAGGACTTCATGGCCCCGTCCCCCTTGGGACTGTGGACCAGCAACAGAACCCGGCTATCGAAGACCTCTTCCCCGCCTGCCTTTTCGTCCTCAGGCTCCGCCTCTTCCTCCGGGGTGGCTGTGTCCTGCGGACCTTCAGCTGCCGGGGATGCTTTGGCCGGAGGTGCACCATCCACCTTCAATCTGGCGGTCATGGCCTCTTCGGCCTGGGCTTTGAGTTTGGAGACCAGCTCGCTCTGAATCCGCTGGCCGGCCTCCAGGAGGACAGCACTGGCCCTCTCGCTGCTCATGGCCACGAGCTCACTGGCCTGCTTCCTGGCAACAAGGAGGATGGACTCAACCTCGGCCTTGGCCGTGGCCAGGGCCTCATGGGCTTCTTTCTTGATGGCCTGGGCCGAGTGCTGGGCCTGGGCCTGAGTTTCCTGGGCCCTGTTATAGGCTTCCTTGAGGACGCGCTGTTTTTCCTGCTCTACTGCCTTGAAGGCCGTCTCCCGGGCCCCCACGAGGACGGTCCTGGTCTCCCGGAGGACGCCCTCTATCTGCTCGCAGGCCTGGCATAGCTCTGTAAGGGGGTCCCCGTGTTCTGACATGGCCTTCATCTGGGCCATGACCTCGGTGAGGCAAGCGGCCACCTGGGCCTCTGACAGCCCCTGCTCAACTATGTCAAACTGCTGGCCACAAAGGGTTACCCTTTTTCTCCCCATCGTTGCCTCCAATCGCAATATATACCGGGGCTAACTGCCGGACAACCGCCGAAAGGTCCTGATGGCAGTAGCCCCTTTATCTCCCCTACCGGGGTCCTTGCCGGACGAGGGTCTTCTTTATTATCTGGCCATTGAGGTTCTTCTTCAGGGCCTGCCCGTTTTTGGCTACGGACAGGGCCGACTCCGGGCTTATTGTCCCTGTGTGAACAAGCTCATCCAGGTGCCGGTCCATAGTCTGCATCCCCTCCTGTCGTCCCAGCTCAAGATAGGTGGGGATTTCATGGGTCTTGGCCTCCCGGATGAGGTTCTTGATGGCGGGGGTGCCTATCAGGACCTCGAAGATAGCCACCCTCCCCGTGCCCCGGTCCCGGGGCAGGAGGAGCTGGGCCAGGACCCCTTCCAGTACCAGGGAGAGCTGAAGGCGTGCCTGCCGCTGCTGGTGGGGGGGGAACATGTCAACAATCCGGTCCACCGTCTGGGTGGAGTCTGGGGTGTGGAGGGTGCTCAACACCAGGTGGCCGGTCTCAGCCGCGGTGAGCGCGGTGGCCATGGTCTCAAGGTCCCTCATCTCCCCGATGGAGATGACATTGGGGTCCTGACGCAGGGCACCGCGCAGGCCGTCAAAGAAGGAGTCGGTATCAGTGCCCAGCTCCCTCTGCACGATCATGCACATCTTGTCGGTGTGGACATACTCAATGGGGTCTTCAATGGTGATAACGCGGCGGCCCTGGGTCTCATTGATGTAGTTGACCATCGCCGCTATTGTGGACGACTTGCCGCTCCCGGTGGGGCCCGTCACCAGCACCAGGCCACGGGGAAGTGAGGCCAGGTCCTTGCAGATGGGGGGCAGGCCCAGGTCCTCAATAGTGGGCACCTTCAGGGGCAGCACACGACAGGCGAGGCTGATGGACCCCCGTTGATAGCAGGCGTTTATGCGGAAACGGGCCAGTTCCGGCAGGCCAAAGGCAAAGTCCAGCTCTTTCTTCTCGTAGAAGGCCTGGCGCTGGCTCTCCGGGGTGAGGGCCTCAAATATTCTCTTGGTTGCTTCAGGGGTGAGGGGTGGAAACAGCAGGCGGTGAAGCTCCCCTTCCAGACGCATCACCGGGGGACTGCCTGCCCTGAGGTGCAGGTCTGAGGCCCCCTTTTCTACCGCCATTTGCAGTAGCTTATGTATGTCCATATAGTCTGTTCCCATTTTCAGCCAGGGACAAAGATAGGCCTTTCCCCCGCCACCGGCAATAGCCCAAAAGGGGGAGGACCTTTGGCGGTGACTCCTACTCTATTTGCCAGGAGAGGGTGCTCTGGCGCAGCTCCTCATTCATGGAAATCGCCGCCCCCTGCCCTCCCGAAGACGGCCTAAGCCGTTTCTCTATCCCTCTTGACTAGAAGTCTATCAGCCGTTCTGGCCGGGGGGAATGCCACAATTGTCCCTTCCCCTATGGGAATTTCAGGGGATGGCCCCTCATCAAAGTGGGAGGAGCCCTGGTGAAGGTAGGAGAATGGATAGAGTTCTGGATAATTCAGCAAGAAAGCGTTGACAGCAATGGTGGGCCTACCTAAGATGGGTCCTAGTGGAGGGGCGTTTTCCGGGCCGGTTGATATTCTGGGGCCCGAAGCGGGGGGGTCGGGAGGGACTCCGCTTGCTGGCCGAGAGGGGCGGCCCGGAGGTGGTGGAGCCCATCCTCTCCCAGCTTTCCTCATCTCACCCGGCCCAGGTCCAGGCGGCCATGGAGGCTATAGGCTCCCTCAAGGATGAGGGGGCTTTGGCCCGCCTTTTCTCGCTGGTCCCCTTCTATCCCAAGGAGCTCATTGCCGAGGCCCTGTTGAGCTACGGCTCCGGCATCATCCCCCAGGTAGGCCCCCTGGTCACTGCCGATGACCCCACCCTCCGCGCCTGGGCAGTGGACATCCTCTGCCAGATAGAGGCCCCCTCGGTGGAGGTCTTCTTGCGGGAAGCCCTGCGCGACCCCCAGGCGCTGGTCAGGGCGGCTGCTGGCGTGGCCCTGGCCAGGAGAGGGCAGGCCACGGGAGAGCTCTTGGCCCTTTTGCGCCATGAGGCCGAGGTCTCGGTGAAGTGCGCCCTGGCCGAGGCCCTGGCCGAGGCCGGGCGGAAGGAGGCCTCCCCGGTCCTGGGGGATGCCCTCCTTCAGCTCGCGGAACTGCGCTTGCCCTGGGATGCCCGCATGAGGCTGTGGCAGAGCCTGGTGAAGGCCCTGGAAAAGCTCGGCTCCCTGGAGATGGCCCTTATGCGGCTGGCTTCCTTTCCTTCTGCCTCCTTGCAGCGCTGGCTGGAGACAGGGGTTGTCCTGGTGGATGTAGATGTGCTTTGCCTCGTCCTATACTACCTGGGGGCAAGGCAGGAGCCGGTAGCTGCCCTGGAAAAGGTTCGGCAGGACTACGGCCAACGGCCTCTTGAGGAAGGCCTGGAGAAGGGCCTGGCCCGGGGCGGGGTCCACAGGGAGGCTGCCCTGGAGGCCATCAAACGCCTCTATCCCCCTGCCCAGGCCCCCGGTGGGGAGGAACTGAAGACCCGGGCACGCCCTCCGGAATGGAAGGAGATGGAGGCCCGGCTGACTGAGCTCCTCCCGGGCAAGAAAGGGGAGGTCAGACCGGAAAAGTGGAAGCGGATGGAGGCGGGGCTGGCAGAGCTGTCCGAGGCCCAGAAAAGGTGGGATGAGACGGAAGCTGCGCTGGCAAAGCTCTTTCAGGTCGAGCAAGGTGAAAGGGGGGCTCCCCCACGGAAGGCACCGCCACCGCAGGCGGTGCGGCCACCGGTCCCCGCCCCCGACGACTGGGAGATGGGCCTGCTGGAGGCCCGTCAGGTCCTCTCTCGGCTGGGCGCTGAGGCCAGCGGGCCGGTGCCTCCGGTGCTGGCCCGGCAGCTCCTGGACATCGTTTCCTTCAGGCTGGTGCCCCAGGTGCTGGCGGCGGCGAAAAGGGGTGACGAGGCCCTGGTGGCGTTCCTTTCCCGCCTGGTTGAGGCGGCTCCCGTCCAGCTCCTGTCTCTGGCCCCCTTCCGTCCCGAGCCGGCCATAAAGCAGCTCTGGGCCAGTGACTCTTTCCTGAACTGGGCCCGGGCGACTATGGCCTCCCGCGACCCCGAGAGGCGCCTGCGGGGCCTGGCGTTAACGGGTTGGGCCCCGGTCCCGGGGCTTTCTAACCTGCTCCTTCAGGCCCTCCAGGACGCTCATCCGCCGGTGAGGCTGCTGGCGGTAAGCCTGCTCTCGGCCCATCTGGCCCGGCTCCCCAGGGCCACCGCTCCGGGACAGAGCCTTTAGGCTCAGGGCATGGACGGGCAAGCATTAGGCTGGTTGGGCTTGGCGGGCCTGGCCCTGCTCCTGGCCAACTGGAAGGTGCTGGGCTACCGGCTGCGCTGGGCACTGGCCTTTGCCGGGCTGGCCCTGCAACTTCGCTACCTCGCCTGGAGGGGCCTGGATACCCTGGTATTCTCCTCTCCCTCAGTGTTTATCAGCCTGGCCCTTTTCGCTGCCGAAATCTACTCCTTTCTCCAGCTCATCCTCTTCTATTTTCAGGTAGCCCGTCCCACCAGCCCCAGGGCGGACCTGGAGGGCCTCCCCTGCCTGCCTGAGGTGGATGTCTTCATCCCCACCTATGATGAGCCTCTGGAGGTCATCGAGCGGACGGCGGTCTGCTGCCTGGGAATGGACTACCCCGGGAAGACGGTGTATATCCTGGATGATGGCCGCCGCCCCCAGGTTGAACAGCTCGCCTCCCGGCTGGGATGCCGCTACCTCACCCGGCCCAACAACCGCCATGCTAAGGCTGGCAACATAAATGAGGCCCTGGCCCGGACCTCGGGGGAGATGGTGGTCATCTTTGACGCTGACCATGCCCCGGTGCAGAGCTTCCTCCGGGAGACGGTGGGCTTTTTCAGCGACCCCCGGGTGGCCTTTGTCCAGACCGAGCAGCATTTCTACAACCCCGACCCCTTCCAGCACAATCTCCTCCTCCAACGGGTTTTTACCAATGAGCAGGACCTCTTCTTCAAAGGGATAATGCCCGGCAGGGACCGCTATAATGCGGCCTTCTGGACGGGCTCGGGGGCTGTCTTCCGCCGCCGCGCCCTCCAAGAAGTTGGCGGGGTCCGCCCCGAGACCCTCACCGAGGACTTCCATACCAGCCTGGAACTCCATTCCAGGGGCTGGCGCTCCGTCCACCTGAACCGGGTCCTTTCGGCGGGGCTCTCCCCCGAGAGTTATTCCGGCTATATCCTTCAGCGTGTGCGCTGGGCCCATGGGGCGTTTCAGACCTGGTGGCGGGCCAACCCCCTCTTCAGGAAGGGCCTAAGCCTGGGCCAGCGCCTCTGCTACTACTCCTCTATCCACTACTTCATGTTCGGCTGGGCCCGGATGGTTTTCCTCCTGGCCCCTCTCGCTTTCCTCCTTTTCGGGCTGATGCCCCTCAGGGCCACCCCCCTGGAGCTTGCCATCTACTATCTGCCACAGATGGCCGTTATCCAGGCGGTTTTCCCCCTGCTGAGCGGGCGGAGGCGGCTGATGCCAGCCTCGGACCTCTATGAGACAGCCCTCTGTTTCTTCCAGGCCCCCGCGGCCGTCAAGGCCCTTCTCTTCCCCCGGAGCGGCGTCTTTAAGGTAACGCCCAAAGGGGAGAGGCGTCAGCGGGGGCAATTCGATCTCGTGATGGCCCTACCCCATCTGGGTCTGGCCCTGCTCATCGGGCTGGGGCTTGGCCTGGGGCTGTGGCGGCTACAACATGGCCTGGCCGACCGGAACGCCACTATCATAAATGGGGTATGGGCCATGTATAACCTCTTCCTGGCCCTGGGGGTGCTGCTGGTAGCCCGGGAGTTGCCCCAGAGGCGGAGGGCCCACAGGCTTTCGGTGGGGCTGCCCTGTGAGGTGGAGGCCCTGGGAGCTACCCTCTCGGCTAGGACGGTGGATTTCAGTGAGGCAGGGGCGTCCATCAGGCTGGGGGCCGGGTCCCTCCCCCCAGTCGTGCGGGTCAGCATCTTCCCTCCGGGGAGGGATTCGGTCAGGGTGGCCGCATCTGTAACCCACTCAGAACGGGAAGGAGATGGGCAGAAGGTCGGCCTCCGCTTCCTGCCGGCGACAGCTTCTGAGAAGGAGGCCCTCATCCGCCTGGCCTTTGGCCTGGGCCTGGCCTGGCAGGCGGAGAGGACGCCGCGGGTGGGCTTCTGGAGGTCCCTGGGCTACCTGGCCATGCTGCCCCTTGAGGCAGTGCCCTCTTGGCGGGCCCAGAGGCGGCGCTTCCCCCGCTTCTCCCTCAATCTCCGGGCAGGGCTGGAGGGGAAGGGGGGGGTCCTGCGGAGCTATACCATGGACTGTAGCCTGGAGGGGAAGGGGGGGGTCCTTCGGTGCTATACCATGGACTGCAGCCTGGAGGGGCTGGGCCTTGTGGTCAGGGGCCAGGAGGCCCCGGGGCGCGGCCAGCCTGTCTCCCTTTCCCTGGGGGAGAGTGGGAATGCCTTCTCTTTTGCCGGGGAGGTGGCGTGGGCGGCGGTGAGTGGGCCGTGGGTCCGCCTGGGGATAAGGCTGAAACTGCGGGAAGAACAGCGCCCACTCTGGGCCCGGCGCCTGGCCCGCCTCTAGGCCGCCCTGGCTACCAGGAGGGTGATATTCCGGTAGAAGGGCCGGAGCAGGGACAGCCTGGGCCGCTGGGAAAGAATATGAAATCCCGCCCCTCGTAGCTCCTTTCTCAGCTCCCCTGGGCTATAGACGTACACATAGCGGTAGAGGGTCTTCCCCCCCGTCTTCCAGGGGACCAGGACCTCCCGGGAGAATAGGCCCTGTCTCAGGTTCCACACGGTGATAAAGGCCTCCCCGCCGGGCCGCAAGACCCGCCATAGCTCCCGGAAGGCCTGACGGCGGTTTTCGCCGCCCCTTATATGATGATATGCAGCCACAGCGATAACAAAGTCAAAGGAGCTATCTCTGAAGGGGAGGGAGACGGCATCGCCCAGGACCAGAGCGGGGGTGAAACGGAACTTATCAGCGTATTTCCGTGCAAAGCGCAGCATCTCCCCGGAGATATCCAGCCCGTAGAGTCCAAAGGTTCTATCTTTGAAGGGGAGGAAGTCGGGGCCGTGGCCGCAGCCGATGTTGAGGAGCCGGCCCCCCTGCCACCTTTCGGCCAGGGCCTGCAGCTCCCGGCGGAAGCGGGTGTAGTGGCGGAGGTGATACCAGCTCTCCGCCAGCTCATCATAGACCTTTGAGTTAGGGTCCATGCCCCTGCTATGATAGACTAGCATGAAGAAGCTTACCAGGACTATCTCCGGGGTGACGCCGGTAGCGGTGATGGCCCGGCCCTGGGGCTGTCCCGGGGAGTGTGTCTATTGCCCCGCCTTCCCCCAGGCCCCCCGGAGCTATACCCCCCAGTCCCCCGCCGTCCTCCGGGCCATGAGGTTCGGCTTTGAGGCCGGGGGACAGGTCCGGGCAAGGCTACAGCATCTTGAAGCCATGGGCCACCCCACCGATAAGGTGGAGCTCATCATCATGGGCGGCACCTTCCTGGCCTGCCCCCAGGACTACCAGGAGGAGTTCATAAAGGAATGCTACCAGGCCCTCAACGGCAACGGGGTGGCCAATCTTGAGGAGGCCCAGGCCGTCAACGAGACTGCCCCCCACCGCTGTGTGGGCCTGTGTATAGAGACCCGGCCTGACTTCTGTGGGGAAGAGGAAATTAAGAGGATGCTCCGCTTTGGGGCCACCCGGGTGGAAATGGGGGTCCAGGCCCTGGATGATGACATCTACCGCCTCATCCGCAGGGGCCACGGTGTGGCCCAGGTGGCCGAGGCCACCCGCCTCCTCCGGCACTACGGCCTCAAGGTCCACTACCACTGGATGCCCGGCCTCCCCGGCTCCACCCCGGAGAAGGACCTTGAGATGAGCCGGAGGCTTTTTGAGGACCCCGATTTCCGCCCCGACGGCCTCAAGCTCTACCCCACCCTGGTGGTGGCAGGGACGGAGCTGGAGCGGTGGTACCGGGAGGGGAGGTATCAGCCCTACCCCCTGGAGGTCCTGGTGGAGCTCCTGGTGAGGATAAAGGCCCTGGTGCCCGAGTATGTGCGCATTTCCCGCCTCATGCGGGATATCCCCCCCCAGTTCATCGTGGCCGGACCCTGTGACTCCCGTCTCCGGGAGATGGTTCAGGAGAAGATGGGGCAGGAGGGCCTCTCCTGCCGCTGTATCCGCTGCCGGGAATACGGCCACCGCCTGCGCTCAGGATGGAAGATTGGGGAGCCCCGGCTCAGGATGCTGGACTACGAAACCTCCCGGGGCCGGGAGGTCTTCCTATCCTTTGAGGATGAGAATGACACCCTTTTCGGCCTCCTCCGGCTGAGGCTGGAAGGGGAGCAGGCCCTGGTGAGGGAGCTTCATATCTACGGGCCTGAGCTGGCCCTGGGGGAAAG
>JAHKAY010000056.1 GCA_018825785.1 Chloroflexota bacterium
ATCTCTTGTTATTAAGGGATGAATACCCCTCCACTGATGAGGACCAAGCAGTGCACATCGAGGTTCCCTATCCCGATGCCAGGAGGGACCTCAACCGCTGGTTGCCCCTGGTGAAGTGGCTCCTGGCCATTCCCCACTATGTTGTCCTTGGATTCCTCGGACTCGCTGCCCTGGTCTGCGTTGTGCTCGCCTGGTTTGCCATCCTCTTCACCGGGCGCTACCCCAGGTCCCTGTTCGACTTCGTGGTGGGCCTATTCCGCTGGTGTCTCAGGGTAGCTGCCTACGCCTTCCTGTTGACCACCGACCACTACCCCCCCTTCAGCCTCAGCGTCTAGAGAGCTAGAAGTGGTCTGCAGAAGTCGTTGAAATGATGGAGGACACAATGACTTCAAAGAGTTCAAGTCAGACGAATCAGGTCACTGATGCCGAAACTGCAGAATCCCGCTCGAATTGGCTCTACAAAGTCGGCGGCTCGGCTGCCCTGCTCGCGGCAGTGATTATTCCGATCCTAGAAGGAGGGCAGAATGACATTTAGAATACAGAAACCAGTAAAGGAGTCTATCGCTGACCCCGACCCGTCATGGAAAGGACTCTATAAGGCAGGGGGCATCTCAGTCGCACTCTACATAGCCATTGGGATAATAGCGCCTGCCGTGCTTCTCCTGAGTTCGAACTACGACGCCAGCATGGATGGGATTGCCACCCTCGAATACATTGCCGCAAATAAATCTTGGTGGATAACTATACAGGCGCTGACCTTGGGCCCGAGCGCCTTAGCAATTGTCCCCTTCATCGCTCTCTACGCGGTGCTTAAGCACGTCAACAAGAGCTACGCTGCGATAGGTGTCCTACTCGCTATCGCCTCCGAGATTCTCTTTCTGGCCTATTTCCCGGTCGTGAACGGCCTTGTGTACCTGAGCGATAAATACGTGGCAGCTACCACTACTGCACAACGTACTGCTTTCGCGAGCGCAGCTGAGGCTCTGGTCGCACAGAATAACGCATATGGTCCCAGTGAAATCGTGCTCGCGGGCGGCATCCTCATCATCTCCCTCATCATGCTGAAGGGTGTATTCCATAAGGGCGTAGCCTATTTGGGCATAGCAACTTTTGCTGCAGCCATCATTGGTGCGGCTCTTAAACCCATTCTAGCCATTGCCTACCTGTGGTGGTGGGCTCTCTTCATGGTCTGGTTTGCCGCGGTTGGCTGGAAACTCTACAGGCTGGGAGCGGGTGGTTTATCAGAATCCAAGGCATCACTGGAGACCAGATGATGTCGCAGACTGAGTCTGACCCGAATTTCCAGATTCCAACTGGAAAGGTCTCGTCAGCACAGAGCAGGGCAGAGTCCCGGTAACGACGGTCTTCGACCTGATGATGGCCCGTTTCGATGTGTCTCGCGGGCTGTCCGGTGAGTATCCCGCGGGCTACCAGGATGATAGTTCCTATCTTCAGCATAAAGCCCAGGAAAAGGCCCTTAACATGCTTTCCCTCAGCAGCGAGGACGCTGCTGCGGCAACAGATGCAGATAGATCTATGTTTTTGGCGGCAGGGCAGGCCATGCTTGCTATCTACAATGGCACTGCTTTCCACGTGAATTACTTAATCGGGGGCGCTGCGCTTCTGATAATCTCATTTGTCATGCTGCGGAGCAATATCTTCAGTAAAGCAACTGCTTATGTGGGAATCCTGGCGGGTGTATTGATGTTGGTACCGTCTACGGCAGGGACGATAGGTCTTTATTTCGCGCTCGTTTCTCTCGTGCCCTGGGCGATATTTTCGGTCCTGATTGCCCGAAGGCTCTTCCAGCTAGGACAGGGCGTCTCGGCTGAGAAAGCATTGAGAAGCTGAAGGGGTTACCCATAAAAACCGTTTACCCAGCCTAAAAGGCCCCCGATTTCAACGGCCAGGCCACCCCCAAACCGTGCTATAATCTGGGCGCCGGAAAGGAGGCCCCTTAGACCGTGGCCCTGTTTATCGTCTTTGAGGGGGGGGATGGGTCGGGCAAGACCACCCAGGCCGGCCTGCTCTTCAACAGGCTCTGCCGGGAGAAAAGGAGCATCAAGCTCCTTTCTGAACCGGGGGGCACCGCCCTTGGCGACTACATAAAGGACCTGTTCGTTCTCCCCAGGGAGCTACCTGTAGGGGGAAGATTGAAATACATCCTTACCTCCGGGGGGAAAGGGCCGCAGATACCTTTCGATGTCCTTGTTCACATGACGCCTGAGACAGAGCTCTTCCTCTTCTCCGCCGCCCGGGCCCAGCTGGTCTCGGAAGAAATCACGCCCTCCCTGCAAAAGGGGATATCCGTTATCTGTGTGCGCTATGTCTACTCCACCCTGGCCTATCAGGGCTTTGGCCGGGAAATGGACCTGGACTTTGTCCGCCGGGTCTGCCGGGTGGCTACGGGAGACCTCCTGCCCGATATTGTCTTCCTCCTGGATGTAGACCCTGCCCACGCCCTCCGCCGCAAAGGTGGCTCGGAGGAGGCCAGCCGCTTTGAGGCCGAAGAGCTTGGCTTCCACCAGAGGATAAGGGAGGGCTATCTCCAGCTGGCCCAGGAGGACCCCGGGCGGTGGACCATCCTGGACGCCTCCCGGCCAAAAAGGAAAATCGCCGAAGATGTCTACTCCGCCGTTATGGCAAAGATGAGGGAAGGACCAGAAAGTCCCAGAAAGAAAACAGGCCCCCAGGCAAGCCAGAAGTGGCCCCAAGAAAAGATGCTCTAGAAGGTCCGGGGGTGACGGCCCGCCTGCGGCCCCTCCTGGACCGGGAGAAGATTCAGGCCATGGTAGAGGCCCTGGCCCAGCGCATCCAGCAGGACTACCAGGGCAAGAGCCCCCTCATAGTAGGGACCCTCAAAGGCTCCTTTATCTTCCTCGCCGACCTGGTGCGCCGGCTGGACCTCCCCCTGGAGGTGGACTTCGTCCAGGTCCAGAGCTATGCCGGCACGGAGAGCTCGGGGCGGTGTCGGGTGAACCTCCCCCTCAGCACGCCGGTCCGGGGCCGGGATGTCCTGGTGGTGGAGGACATCGTGGATACAGGCACCACGCTCAACTGCCTTATGGAATACCTCAAGAGGAAGAGGCCCGCCTCCCTCCGCCTCTGCGCCATCTTTGACAAGCCCTCCCGGAGAAAGGTCCCCGTGCATATTGACTACCTGGGCTTTGAGCTGCCGGATGAGTTTGTGGTGGGCTACGGCCTGGACTGCGACCAGGGCTACCGCCACCTCCCCGACCTCTGGGCCCTGGAGGAGAAATGAGAGACCTCATCGCCGTGGCCCGGGGGGAGGCCCCCGCCGACTTGGTGCTGAAGAACGCCCGCATCATCAACACCTTCACCGGGGAGATAGAAAAGGCCAGCGTAGCCGTGCACCAGGACAGGATAGCCGGGGTGGGGGACTACCGGCAGGGAAAAGAGGTCCTGGACCTGGAGGGGAGCTATCTCTGCCCCGGGCTCATTGACGGCCATGTCCACCCCGAGAGCAGCTATCTCCATCCCGCCCAGTATGCCATGGCGGTGGTGCCCCGTGGCACTACGGCCATCGTTACTGACCTGCATGAGATAGCCAATGTGGCCGGGCTGGAGGGCCTGCGCTTCTTCCTCCGCTGGTCAAAGAGGCTGCCCCTGGACCTCTTCCTCCTGGCCCCCTCCTGCGTCCCCGCCACCCCCCTGGAGACCGCCGGGGCAAGCCTGGGCCCCCAGGAAATAAAAAGGGCCCTGGGCTGGAAAGGGGTGGTGGGCCTGGGGGAGATGATGAACTTCCCCGGCGTCCTGGCCGGGGATAGCCATGTCCTGGAAAAGCTCTCCGCCGCCCGGGGTAAGGTCCGGGACGGCCACGCCCCGGGGCTTGGCGGGAAGGACCTCAATGCCTATATTGCCTCGGGCATCTCCTCCGACCACGAGACAACTACCTATGAGGAGGGGCAGGAGAAGCTGAGGCGCGGGATGTGGCTGATGCTCAGGGAAGGCTCCTCCGAGAAGAACCTGGAGGCCCTCCTCCCCCTGGTGACGGACAAGACCTATCACCGCTGTCTGCTGGTGGTGGATGACCGCACCTGTGGGGACATCTTGCGGGAGGGGGACATGGATGCGGTGGTCCGCCGGGCCATCGCCCTGGGGCTGGACCCGGTGAGGGCCATAGCCCTGGCCACCCTCAACCCCGCCCGCCGCTTCGGCCTTGAGGGCTACGGGGCCGTAGCCCCCGGGTATATAGCCAACCTCATCGCGGTAAGAGACCTGAAGGAGTTCCGCGTGGACCTGATCTTCCACCACGGCCGGCTGGTGGCCCGAGAGGGCAGGCCCCTCTTCTCCTCCCGGCCCCGCCATGCCCTGGCCTCAACCATGAAGGTCAGGTCCTTTTCCAGAGAGGACCTGAAGCTCCCCGCCGCCCGCGCCCCCCTCCCCGTCATCCAGGTCATCCCGGGCCAGATTCTCACCCGGAAGGCCCATTTACCCCTCAAAATAGAAAGGGGCGAAGTCGTCCCGGACCCACAGAGGGACATCCTGAAGGCGGTGGTGGTGGAGCGGCACCGGGCCACGGGGAACATCGGCCTGGGGCTGGTGAGGGGCTTCGGCCTGCGGGAGGGGGCCCTGGCCTCCTCCGTGGCCCACGACTCCCACAACATCGTGGCCGTAGGGGCCGGGGATGCGGACCTCTACGCCGCCATACAGGAGATAATCAGGCTGGGCGGGGGGCTGGTGGTGACGAGGGGCGGAAAAGCCCTGGCCTCCCTCCCCCTCCCCATCGCCGGGCTTTTATCCGACCTGCCCCTAGAGGAGGTGGTGGCCCGGCTGGAGAGGCTCCAGGCCCTGGCCCGGGGGCTGGGCTGCCCCCTCCCCTCGCCGTTCGCCACCCTCTCGTTTATTGCCCTCCCCGTCATCCCCGAACTCAGACTCACGGACAAGGGCCTGGTGGATGTGGACTCTTTCCGTGTTATTGACTAAGGAAGCCCACCAGCGACAGTTACCTACCCTGAAGGAACTGAGGCCAAGCGGATGAATGACGCCTCATATTTACCGGTCGAGCCCAAACTGGGTTCCAGGGGCTTTGGTACCACCAGCCTCAGGACTAACGGGCCATTGAGCCCTGTTCGGCTTTCGCTTAGACTTTAGTTTGGTCAAGATATGGTTAAGGAAAGTCATGATTGGGTAAAGAACTGTTGAGAAAGGGTTAAGGACGGTTTGATGCAGAATGGCAGGTTCGGAACAGCGATGAGACGGGGGATTGCCCCTGTCTTGCTGCTGGGCATGTTGTAGATGTCCTGGACCGGGGTTCTCTTCCTTACCGCCCTGCTGGTGGGCTTGAGTCTGGGAGCGGGGTTTGCCCGGGCCTGGTGGGAGAGCCGGCGTGGCCCCCAACCCCATGGGAGTGAAGATCACACCAAGTCTAAGAGGGGCTCCACCTGGCAGCCAACGAGCCAAGAACCTGAACGCACTGGGCCTCAGTCTGAGGCAGGAGCCGCTAGGACTCCATTGCATCTCCCCCGAGAGGGGGCCAGGGGCAGACGGGTCTAGACCCCTTCCAGTTTCTCCCGTAGTAGTCTCTTGCCATACTCCAGGAGCCGGGCCTTTCTCTCTGCGGGGACCTGTTTTATCTCTAGATACAGCTCCAGGGCCTTTTCGGGGGGGAGGCCGCGGGCTTCCACGTCCAGGCGGGGGCGGGCCTTCCTCTCTACCTGGACAGCCAGCGGCAGGGCGAAATAGGCCTCCCTCAGGGCCTTTCTCACCTCGGCCTCGTTGATAGCAGCCCCCTCCACCAGCTTCACCTGCACCCGGACAATGGCCCCCTTGATTTCCTCTGCCCTAAGCGAGATGGCCTCCAGCACGGCCCGGGTGGGGTCGGCCCCCGGGTCGGGGTTTATCTCTATGGTGAGAAAACGGCGGGCGGGGGTGGGGTGGAAGGTGGGGAGGGCCTCTTTCCCCTTTATGTCAACAACGAAGAAGCCCTTCTCACCCCCCTCCTCCGAGAAGTCCAGCCGCTCCAGGCTCCCGGAGTAGGCTACAACCGGGCGGTCCTGCCGCAGGATTTGCTGGCGGTGGATATGGCCCAGGGCGATATAGGAGAAGGCCTCGCGGGCCAGGTTGGCCGCCTGGAAGACCGGCTCCCTCCCCACCACCATCCCCCTCTCCGAGCCCACCTTTGCCCCGTAGACCCAGAAGTGGGCCGCCAGCACCGCCGGCACCCCCGGGTCCAGGTTCTTTACTTCTTCGTCAAGCACCCCGTAGACTTTCTCCTCCACCCTCCGGTCCAGCTCCTCCATGCCCAGGCCCCGGGCCTCCTCCCTGGCGAGGAAGGCCCCCGGGCGGGGCCAGGGCAGGGCCACTACCTGCAAGGGGCCCGATTTTGTTTCCACCCGGAAGGTCCCGGCCCGGTGGGCCACGGTGAGGTTCTTCACGGCCAGAGCGGGGAAGACCTCCAGGGCCGCCGCCCTCCCCACCCCGGCGGGCGTATCGTGGTTCCCCGTAAGGAGAAGGACGGGAACGTCTTTTGAGGCCAGCCTGGCGAGCCTGCGGGCAAACTCCCTCTGCTCCGTGGGCTCGGGGCGGCGGCTCTTGTAGGCGTCCCCGCAGAAGAGGACCAGGTCAACATCCCCCTCCAATGCCCGCTCAACCACCACATCCAGGCAGCGCAGAAAGTCCCCCAGGCGGGAGGAAAGCCCCGTGGCGGGGTCTATATGCCCGTAGGTTTCAACCCCCAGGTGAAGGTCAGAGAAATGGAGGAGCTTCACCTCACCCCTCTCTCCTCAAGTGGCACCTTGCGGAACTTCTTAGCACGCATGTTTGCCTTGACAAAATCATGCAACAGATGTTAGCCTATAACTGGCGACCAGAAAATGGGTCGGAGCGAAAGCTCACGGGTTGTCTCTGAATAAGAGGCAAGCTTTGGCTGGGAGGAAAGAACCCGCCCTGACGGTCGCCATTTTTATTTCCCTCCGAAGAGACAGTCAATAAACAAGTAGTCTCTTTGTACGCCTGGGGGCCTTGTCGTGAAGCCACTCTCCCAGGCCTTCCCACCATCGTCCTTCAAGAGTAACGGATAAAGGAGACGCATCAGGCTTGCCCGGCCGACACTCCGTCCAGCTTTAATATAGGAACACGCTCTGACCCCTTTGAGCCAACAAACTACGCAAGTGGGCAATCGCTGACCCAGCAGGCTTTCGACATATTCTCGGCCCAGTCCCGCGATGACATCAGCTAGCTGCAGCATGAGACTACTCCCCGACTTGGTAAAAAGGAGCCAATCTGCTCTTGCCTTCTTCCAGTCGAGCCGCTTATCTCGCTGGAACTGCGCTCTTATTGCTTCTTCACACCCCGCCCACCCAACCTCGTCAAATACTAGCTGGAAGTAGGTGTCACTTCTCTTGAAGAATTTCTCCGAGAATGGCCCTATGGGGACATAATGAATTAGACTGACTAGCCTCTTAGTCTTCGGGTCTTTCAGGTCCTCTTCTTTGACTCGCTCCTTGAAGACCGGGACGAGGATTACTTCTACCTTAGCTTCAGATAATAAAGCTAGGGCCTTTCTTCTGGAAGGATGGTGTCTAAGGCTCCTGTATTTCAATTCCGCATCTGGGCGACAACCAATGGTCCTCTTGATACCTAGTACGACACCTTGGTTGTGCCAGATGTCCTCTTCTTTGGTAATCACCCAGGTGATGCAAAGGGTCCTAGAAGCGCCTGCAACTCCTGGGTCGCCGTCATCGCCCGAGAAGTCCGAGAATATTCGGTGTGTGAAAGGCCTCATGTCCGCCATCAGCTGCTGCACACACTCGTTGACAAATGCCCCTCATTGTGGTGGTTTATCCACTTCGTCCCGGAATAACGGGTTCTGTTAGACATTTCCCACATCCCTCCTCAAGGAGAGGGGGAGCTTGAGTTTTCTCCCCGTTGACCAAGCCAGACCTGGCCGCCGGGGGGGAGGGTGAGGAAGGACTCGCCTTCCAGCTTGGCGCTGAGGGTGGGCTCCAAGACGGCGATGGGGACCCTTATCTGCTCCATGCTGTCCCGGTGGCGCAGGGTGGCCATGTGGTCCTCCAGGGACTGGAAGTCCACCGTCAAGCAGAGGGGGGTGCCTATCTCGTCCTGACGGCGGTACCTCCGCCCTATGCTCTGGGCGTCATCATACTGGCAGCGGAAGGACTTCCTCAGCCGGGAGTAGAGCTCCCCGGCCAGCTTTGTCAGGTTTTCCTTGCGGGAGAGGGGGAGGACCGCCATCTGGACGGGGGCCATGGAGAATTTGAAGCGCAGCACCACCCTTATCCCCTCCTTGTCCGGCTCCTCATCATAGGCATCCACCAGGAGGGCCAGGGCGGTGCGGTCCACCCCTGCCGAGGGCTCAATGACATAGGGGATAAAGTGCTGGCCGGTCTCCTCGTCAAAATAGTCCAGGGCCTTGCCGCTGGACTGGGAGTGCTGCCTCAGGTCAAAGTCCCCCCGGTTGGCAATCCCCTCCAGCTCCGACCATCCCATGGGGAAGAGGTACTCCACATCGTGGCAGTCCTTGGCATAGTGGGCCAGCTCATCCTTGCCGTGCGGGCGGAGGCGGAGGTTCTCCTTCTTTATGCCCAGGGACAGATACCAGTTGAACCGTTCCTCCACCCAGTATTTGAACCACTCCTCATCGGTCCCGGGCCGGACGAAATATTCCATCTCCATCTGCTCAAACTCCCGGGTGCGGAAGATGAAGTTGCCGGGGCTTATCTCATTGCGGAAGGCCTTGCCTATCTGGGCAATGCCGAAGGGGACCTTCTTGCGGCTGGAGGCCAGGATGTTCTGGAAATTGAGGAAGATGCCCTGGGCGGTCTCGGGGCGAAGATAGACCACAGTGGAGTCCTCCTCCACGGGGCCCACATGAGTCCTGAACATCAGGTTGAACATCCGTGGCTCGGTGAGTTCCCCACCGCAGGAGGGACAGCGCCCGTCCCTGGCCATATCTTCCCTCCAGCGCAAGTGACAGCTCTTGCACTCCACCAGGGGGTCGGTGAAGCCCTGGACATGCCCCGAGGCCACCCAGGTCTGGGGGTGCATCAGGATGGCGGAATCCAGCCCCACCACATCGTCCCGCTCCTGGACCACAGCCCGCCACCAAGCCTGGCGCACATTGCTTTTCAGCTCCACCCCCAGGGGCCCGTAGTCCCAGAAGGCCCCCAGCCCCCCGTATATCTCGCTCCCCGGGAAAATAAAGCCCCGCCTCTTGCAGAGGGAGACCAGCTTCTCCATATCCACCTTGGCAGCCATACCACATAAGATTAGCAGTTTTTGCCCCCATGTCAAAGCCATTGACAGGATGCCCCCTCCCCCCTATCCTCAAGGAAATGCCCCAAATCCAGGAAGTAGCTGATAAGACCTACCGCCTGGAGGCCCGGCTGCCCCAGGAGAAGGGCCTCTTTTCTTTCTATTCCATCTACCTGATAGATGAGGGGGGAGGGGCCCTTATTGAGCCCGGCCCTGCCGCCGTGGTGCCCGATATCCGTGAGGGGATGGACAAGCTGAGAATGGGGAGCCTGTCCTATATCCTCCCCACCCACATCCACATGGACCATGCCGGTGCGACAGGGATGCTGGCCCGCCTCTTCCCCCAGGCCAGGGTCGTGGTGCACCCCTCGGGGGCAAGGCACATGACAGACCCCGCCCGGCTAATTGAGAGCACCAGGCTAGCCCTGGGGGCCGACTTTGAGGAGCGCTACGGCCCCATCCTGCCCGTCCCCCCGGCCCAGCTCCATATTCCGGAGGACGGGGAGACCCTCTCCCTGGATGGCCGGAAGCTACAGGTAGTCTACTCCCCCGGCCACGCACCCCATCATCTGTCCTATCTGGACATGAAGACCGGGGGCCTCTTCTGCGGGGAGGCCCTGGGACTTCCCGAACACGGCACGCCGCTGCCCTACACCCCCCAGCCTAGCTTTGACCTGGAGGTCTACCTGGAGAGCATGGAAAAGCTCCGGGCCCTCCGGCCCAAAATCCTCTTCTTTTCCCACCAGGGTGTGGGGAAGGAGCCAGAGAGGCTCATATCTCTGGCCAAGGAGAATGCCCGGGCTTTCAGCGATATCATCCTCCAAGCCCTGAAAGCGGGGGCCACCCAGCAGGAAATAGAAGGGAAGATTAGGGACTATCTTCACAAAAGGTTCGGGGCCGCGGCGGACATGAGCGACCCATCCCTGACCATCGCCGGCTACACCCTCTACTTCAAGAGGAAGGGCCTCCTGCCCGCGAGCAACTAGAAGCCTTCCCTAAATCCCTCACCCCTGTGCCCCCCTCCCTTGCATAGGCCGAGGGAAAGGCAAACTACCTGATGAAGACTAGGAGCGTTATCTGATAGACCAACACGCCAACGATACCAGGGAACGCGGCTCGCCGCCAGCGGAGCTTATGGACTGTAGCGGCAGCAATACAGAAAAGGGCAATCAGCCATATCAACTGGGCACCGAGATAGCCGAGAACGAAGACCTGCCAGAATCCGTGGGAGGTAAGCTGCAACCACTTCGTCTGGCTAATTGCGCCAGAGAGGAACAGAAGAGCGGTCGCCCAGTCGGCAATAAGGGTAGTGTATGTAGGGACTGCTATCCCAAAACCGAGAAGAGTGAACACGTCCTCGTATTCTCCATCTCCCCCAAAACATCTGCCCAAGACCTGCACAACTCCTGCCGCCAGTATCCATGCCAGAATCATTACTGGCGCGATGAAGAACACTTCCCAGAAGTAGTAGTTCTCAGCAGGAATGGCAAGCCATGCCGGAATGGTGATATCGGCATCGGCCAATTCCAGAAGCAGAATCGCCAGAGTGTAGAGAGTCACGATGGCGAGCATAGAAATAAGGCCATACCTGTAGCGCCGGCTGTCAGCCAACAGCCTGACGAAAGTGTTGCGTGGCCTGGTGATAGTGCCGCCAATGTACGACACAAATGCTTTCATCAGGCGGCGCCCCACAAAGTAACAGCCCGCACAATCAGAAGGCACACAGAAACCGACTCTCTATCTTCTACTGTGCCCCTCTCAAGAGTAGCCAGTATTACATCCCACGCTGCGAGTCCTGCGAGTAGCATCTCCATTCTCGAGATAAGCGAAGGAGTTCGTTGTCAACCATCAGTAGAAGCCTCCGACTGGACGATTCTTCAGTAGGGTCGACGTTCCAATTATAGCCAACAGAATCGCGAAAGAAAAGGGTGGCCTGTTGGTTCCGGCGTCGTCACATCTGGTTCTCAACAGTATTGAGGTATGTGGGCGACAAAGAACACTTGATTCCTATTCGCTCCTGTATTAGTGTATGCTTTGCTCAATGTTCAGCAGACTGTTCCTCATAAAGACTGCCCATTCATTGATATTCTGGTGGCAAGCGGCCTGTCTAACCTACCTGCTATACGCTGGCATGACCAGGGCTTTCAATGTATTCGTGTTAGTGGCAGTGGCCTCAATATTGTTCAATGGTCTACTCCTCCTCCTTAACAAAGGCAGGTGCCCATTTACCACTCTAGCCGAAAGCCAAGGCGCCGAAAAAGGCTCAATTACAGATATCTTTCTTCCAGCCTGTGTTGCACGCAACATATTCAGAGTGTCCTTCCCCTTTTTCATCGTAGAGCTTCTCTTATTGGCTGTTCGCTTCTTTACAGGTCTATAGACGCATCAAGTTGAATCAGCAGACATAGAAGCTTGCCCGTATCCCCCACCCCTTTGCCCCCTCTCCCTTGCCAAGGGCGAGGTGGAGGAAAACTACGTGGGGGACACCCCCCGGACCCCTCGGAACTCCCCGGGGACCGACCTCGGGAAGCGCTACAGGTCGCCGGCCGGCCTATTCCAGGGGGAGTTGGAGGGCCCGGACCACATCCCTACCCTTATGACATACTCCGCCTGCTCTTTCAATAGGGGTCTTGGGCAACAGGGGTATTGTCTTTAAGAAAAAGGGGGGATAGAATGGGCGCAACATGGCGAGAAAAGCCATCCCGGCCCTGCTCTTGCTAGTGGCCCTCCTTCTCTCCGCATGCCGGGGAAGCCCCGCGGTCACAACCCCGACCCCCGCCCCCACTCCTATCCCCGTGTTCCAGGGTTCGGCTGGGGACGTGACCATTATCGTCCGCCTCATCATCAACCCCTATAACCCCGAGCGCTCCGAGCTCTCTCCCCCCCGCGGTTTCCAGCTGGTCCGGTTTATCCTGAGCCTGGAAAACAAGGGCACACAGCCCGTGCTGGTGAATGCCCTGGACTTTATCCTGGAGGACCAGCAGGGGAGCTTCTACTACGGACAGGGCTCTCTGGAGGCCCCCCTGGGGCTCATCCATACCCTGGCCCCCGGTGCTTCAGTCCAGGCGGTGGTCACCTTCACCGTGGCCCAGGGCAGGGCCCTTGACCGCCTGAAGTATATCATCGCCTCGCCCATCCCCCAGATACTGAGCCTGAGCCTCAGGAACCCCTAGCCCACCCTCTCCAGGGGGGCGAAGGAGAGAAGAATCCTCTTCAGCCCCACCCCCCTGAAGACCACCGTTACCTCCTGGTCCCCCGTCACCGATGCGACCACAGCCACCACTACCCCTTCCCCAAAAACGGCGTGCTTCACCTGGTCCCCTGCCTTCAAAGGCCTGGGCGTGGGTGAGGGGGCAACGGGGGCCTCCACCACATCCCGCCTGACTACCAGATTGGGCGGGATGTCCTCCAGGTAGCGGGAGGGGAGGGCGGGGCCGGTGATACCCCCTATGGAGCGCCTCCGGGCCCTCACCAAATACAGATAATTCCTGGCCCGGGTGACCCCCACATAGCAGAGCCGTCTCTCCTCCTCCATCTGGGCGGGGTCCTCAAAAGAGCGGAAGTGGGGCAGGAGCCCCTCCTCCATCCCCACCAGGAAGACCGCCCCGAACTCCAGCCCCTTGGCCTGGTGAAGGGTGATGAGGGTGACCCGATCCGCCTTCTCATCAAAGTTATCCTGGTCCGAGACCAGGCTCACCCCCTCCAGGAAGGCCTGAAGGCCCTGGCCGCTGTATTCCCGGACCACTGTGCGGAGCTCCAGGACATTCTCCCACCTGTCCTCCCCCTCCGGCTCCGCCAGGATGTAGGCCCGGTAGCCCGTCCCCTCCAGGATGAGGTCCAGAAGCTCCACCAGGTCCTTCTCCTGACCGGCCCCCCGCAGCTCCTCGACGAGCCTGACGAAGCCGGCCAGGGCGGCCCTGGCCCTGGGCTGGAGCGGAGGACCCTCCTCCCCTGCCTCCGCCGCCGCCTTCAGGGCCTGGTAGAGGGGCATGCCCTTGAGCTGGGCCCATGCGGAAAGGGCCTCCACAGTCTTTGAGCCTATCCCCCTCCCCGGCACATTTATCACCCGGGCCAGGCTCACGCTGTCCTGCGGGTTGTGGATCAGGCGGAGGTAGGCGATAAGGTCCTTTACCTCCTTGCGATGGTAGAACCTGACGGCCCCCACCAGCTGATAGGGGATGCCATAGCGCAGGAAGGCTTCCTCCAGGGGGCGGGACTGGGCATTGGTGCGGTACATCACCGCGCACTCTTTGAGGGGCAGGCCCTCGCGGGTGAGCCTCTCCAGCTCCGCCGCCACCATCTGGGCCTCCTCTTCCGGCGAGGCGGCCTCCAGGACCTTCACCGGCACCCCCGCCTCGTTCTCGGTCCACAGGTCCTTCGGCTTGCGCTCCCGGTTCCTGGCGATGATATGGGTGGCCACCTCCAGGATAGTCCGGGTAGAGCGGTAGTTCTGCTCCAGCACCACCACGCGGGCCCCGGGGAAGTCCTTCTCAAAGCTGAGGATATTCCGGATATCGGCAAAGCGCCAGGAGTAGATGGACTGGTCCGGGTCCCCCACCACGCAGATGTTCCGGTGCTTCCCCGCCAGGAGCCTGGCCAGCTCATACTGGGTGATATTGGTGTCCTGGAACTCGTCAACGAGGATGTGGAGGTAGCGTTCCTGGTAGCGGGCCAGGACCCCGGGCTGCTCCCGGAAGAGAAAGACCGTCTTCATCAAGAGGTCTTCAAAGTCCAGGGCACGGTTCTCTTTGAGGAGGGCCTCGTATTTCTCATAGACCCGCTTTACAATCTCATCGTAGTAGTGGCGGGAGGGATAGCTCTGCCAGGGGAGGAGCTGGCTCTTGGCCGCCTCTATGGCCCCCTGGAGGGCCTTGGGGGGGTAGTTCTTGGGGTCCAGGTCCAGCCCCTGGAGTGCCCGCTTTACCAGGGAGAGCTGGTCCTCCTCGTCGTAGATTACAAAGCTGCGGTCCAGGCCGAGCTTGTCCCCGTCCTGGCGCAGGATTCGGGAAGAGAGGGCGTGGAAGGTGCCCAGGGACAGCTCCTCCGCGAGTCTCCCGCCGAGCAGCCCGAGCAGCCTTTCCCTCATCTCCCCGGCGGCCTTGTTGGTAAAGGTGACCGCCATGATGCGCCGAGGAGGAATCCCCACCACCTGCACCAGATAGGCCACGCGGTGAGCGATGACCCGGGTCTTGCCGCTCCCCGGCCCCGCAATGATGAGCAGAGGCCCCTCCACCCAGGTAACCGCCTCCCTCTGCGCCGGGTTCAGTCCTTCAAGAATATCCACTCAGGCGATTATAGCACCGCCCAATCTGGGCCACAAAGGAACAGGATTTGGCTCACACAACTGGACCAATGTCGAACCTTTGGCGGCCTGACCTAGTCGCTCGCCTCAATGAGCTAGTCGCAAGGGTCGGGTCTCCTCGGGTGTGCTGAGGTAGCGATAGTCACAACCCTTGCGGCGATATTTGGCGCCGTAGCCTACCCACTCCTGAGGCTCCGTAGAATCTCTCCAATTCCAGGTCTTTTCCCGTACACAAGCAAGTGCGCTATGAAAACCCTGATGGTTAATAGCAGGACTCCAGTGATGGAGAGTCCCAGCACCACATCCCCGTTGTTGTTGGACATATTGCCCTGCTCATTCCATATCCAAGTCCTTTTGAAGTTCCATGCCATGACTCTTTAAGTAGTCCAGCACGCAGACAAAGTGTTGCCTTGTCTCTGGAAGCAATACAGCCTTATTCCTAGCATATTTGTCAATGCAGTCGGCTACGCTATCTCCATAGGTCTTCCGGAGGTAACGGATAGTCCCATGGTTCAAATAGTCCAAAATGAAATGGATGTAGTAGGCCTGAACGTAATTTGCACCTTTGCCTGAAAAGAACTCCAGATCTTCTGCCTGTATGATCTTGTCTTTTCCCCTGTTGTGAAGATTACGCTTCAAGTCTGCAATGGCGATATTCCCACCCCTTGACCTCGGTAGTTTCCTGACTTCTGTGTGTTGCCTGAAGTCTTCGGGCATCGGGATTCTGTTATCAGACAAACTATTGCTGTCAATGGCTCTCAGAACATACTCCGATACCTCTGGAGGTATCCCGAACTTCGAGTCCCATTTCCTATGAATTTCCCACTTGGGCATTAGGACCTCCCAAGTCGCTTGTACTCGCTACACCTAATCATTGGCCGAAATTCTTGCAATGGCTCAATTTCCTCAAACCACACACCAGCGAGGTCTCCCCATCTCTCAACGAAATCGAACTGCGTATTGACTTCAAGAAATGGTGTGGGCGACTTAATCCCATAGTGATTCAGAAAAGACATGTCTGGTCTTGAACCAGCGTGCCAACTCTCTTCAAGAAAGTCCAATGCCTTCTGGGAGTAAAGTTCCTTCACCCTAGGAATGACTATGCGTTTGACTATTCCCTCTATCCCGTATTTCTCCAACAGTTGGTTCGTGACGCGACTATATGTGCCGTCGTCGAATTCAAGTCCGTGCGACCGCAACCATCGGTAGTTTTCCTTCTGGTTGCCAGGCCCTAGGCCCCAAAGGAAACGAGTTGCATTCTTGAGATACCGCTCCAATTTGTGTCGCTGGACTTCGTCCATCTTTGCCCTCCCTGACGGACATCATAACATTCCAGAATATTATTGTCAAGTATTATTCCAATAGTATTATGCAATACTATCCGGAGGGCAATGGGAAAGCGACGTCCGTCCCACTACTTCAGGCCAACGGCAACACTGAACCGACGATTGCTCTGACTTGCGGCAGAAGTTGCCAGAGACTGGCGTACATCCTTGACGAAGGTGGTGCCTGGATTTGCGAGCGAAACAGATAGGAGCGTTCCCCAATTCCAGTATCTACCCAATAACGGGTATCCGTGTGATGCTCCCCGGGCTGGACTAGAACCAACAACCTAACGGCTAACAGCCGCCCGCTCTAGGGGCGCTGTTGCCTGGTGCTTAGAATCCCCCCAATCCCTTCTCCACGGCCTCCCAGTCCAGGTTTTCCTGGAGGAAGCGGGAAAGAATGGGCAGCTTCTTTTCCTGGCGGAAGCGGACCCCGGCCAGCAGGGCCTCCAGGCGCTCCAGGGTTGCCGGGGTGTCCTGCTCGACCAGGAGCACCGTCACCCCTTTATCGTCGGCTCCCCGGAGGACATAGGGGTCTATTTTGTCGCCGCCCCCGGTCAGGACCAGGCAGCGGGTGGGGGTCTGGAGTGCCCCCAGGAGGATGTCGGGCCGGTCCCGGCGGGTGATTACCGCCTTGGCCTCTTTTCTCCCAAAGTAGGCCGGGGCGGGGTCAAGGCACATCGCCCCCACCATAAAGGCCTCCACCAGCTCTTCTCCCCGGTCCTGGTGGAGGACCACCCTGGCCCCCAGGTACCCGGCCAGGTCGGCCACCGAGGGGGCAAGCAAGGCCCGCTCCTCGGGCAGTACCCCCAGCACGGCTACATTCTTGCCCTTCAGGGCCGGGGCAAGCTCGTTTTTGGCCTTCTCCATCCGGCTCCTGGGGACAAAGTTTAGCACCACCCCCACCAGGGCCTCCCCCAGCCTCCTCGCGGCTTCCCCCGCCTTCTCCACCCCTTTGAAGGGCAGGACCAGGAGAGCCCTCCCCCGGAGCTTTTTCAGGGCCGCCTCCACATCGGGGACAAGGCCCTCTATCAGCACCAGGTCCCTCCCCAGAGCGAGGCGGTCATAGGCCTGCTCCACCTCCGCCGGCGGGCAGGAGGCCGCCTCCAGGCCCAGCCTTTCAGCAAAGGAGATATCGCCTTCGGGTGAAGGCCCCAGGCGGAGATAACCGAGCTTCTTACCCCTCCCCTGCCACCACTGGGCCAGGCCCAGAGCGATGGCCGTCTTCCCCTCCCCGGGCCCCGGCGAAGTTATGTAGACTGCAGGCATTCCCCCTCCTTTCTGCTCATCCCTTGATTTTCCGGGCCAGCTTCTGGCCCAGCTGGCGGCAGGCCTGTAGCTCCTCCGGGGTGGGGGAGAAACGGACAGCCAGCTCGTCCTCCATGACCTCCAGGCCAGCCAGCGTAAGGTCCTCTTTGATGGCCTTGATCGCGGTGGCCCCGCCCCAGCCGAAAGAGCCAAAGGCGGCCCCTATTTTACCCCGGGGGCGGAGGCCCTTGAGGTAGGTGAGGAAGGCGGCCATCCGGGGCAGGAGGTTATTGTTGAGGATAGGGGAGCCCACTGCCAGGGCCCTGGCCTCTAGAAGCTCGGCCACAATATCGCTTGGGTCGGAGCTTCCCAGGCTGTGGAGCCCCACCTCCACCCCCTCCTCGGCGATGCCCTCCACCACCGCCAGGGCCATGTCCTCGGTGCTGTGCCACATGGTGTCATAGACCACCAATGCCCGGGGGCGAGTCTCCCCCCGGCTCCAGCGGCCATAGGCTTCCAGTATCTCGGGGAGATGGCCCCGCCACATTACCCCGTGGCTGGGGCAGACGACCTTTGGCTGGAGGGCCCGGGTCTTCTCCAGAGCCCGTGCCGCCTGGGTGGGGAAGGGAAGAATGATGTTGGCATAGTATTTAGCCGCCTCGGCCATGACCAGCCCCATATCCGCCTGCTCGTCAAACCTGGCGGAGGTGGCCAGGTGCTGACCATAGGCATCGGAGGAGAAGAGAACGGCATCGGGGGAGAGGAAGGCCACCATGTTGTCCGGCCAGTGGAGCATTGGGGTGGGGACAAAGCTCAGGCTCCTCTTCCCCAGGGACAGGGTGCTTCCCTCCTTTACCGCTATGAGGGGGAGCTTCTGGTGGAAATACTTTTCCAGGCCCTGTTCCCCGTGCCGCTCCACCGTCACCACCTGGGCCTTGGGGCAGAGGGCCAGCACCTGAGACAGGCTGCCGGAGTGGTCCGGCTCCACATGGAGGGAGACCAGGTAGTCTATCTCCCCCGGGTCCAGGAGTTCCTTCACCCGGGCCACAAGCTCGGGGAAATGGGAGGACTGGGCAGTATCTATGAGGGCCTTTTTTTCGTCCAGGACAAGGTAGGCATTGTAGGTGGTGCCGTGGTGGGTGGAATGGCAGTGGAAGTCGCGCCGGGTCCAGTCTATGGCCCCCACCCAGAAGACCCCTTCCGCAATCCGGGTCATTTCTTCTCCTCCCGGGCCAGATAGTCGGCGATAGCCGCTGAAAGGATATTATACACCTGGGGGAGGGGGAGGCCCCTTTCCCCGGCCAGCCTCAGGCAGTCCTCATATTCTGGCGTCGCCCCCAGGACCTTTCCCCTCAGCCTTTTCACCTTTATCCTCACCTTGCCCAGGGGGGAAGAGATGGCCACAATCTCCCTATCCGCCTCCTGCCTCTCTACGGGATGGAGCCTCACTCCCAGCGTGGAGGTCTCCCGCAGGACGGTGTCCACCACACCGGCCTGGGCCTGGGGAGGGAAGAGGCAGGAGAGGACCAGGCCGGGCCGGCCCTTCTTCATCTGGACGGGGGTGAGCCAGACATCCAGGGCCCCTTTCTGAAAGAGCTTACCCATCACATTCTCAAAGAGCTGGGGGCTCATATCGTCTATGTTGGTCTCCGCCAGGAGGAGGCGATGGGAGGGCAGGGGCTGAGCCCTTTCCCCCAGCCAGAGAGGGAGGACATTGGGCAGGCCCTTGAGCCGCCGGTGGCCGATGCCGTAGCCCACCTTCTCCAGGGAGAAGACAGGGGTAACAAAGGAGGCCAGGTTGGTGAGGATGGCGGCGGCGGTGGGGGTGAGGACCTCGGCCGCCGGGTAGCTGGGCATGATGGGAGCCCGCGCCATCGCGACAAGCTCCAGGGTGGCTGGGGCGGGGACAGGGTAGGTCTCCCCCCCGGCTTTCACTTCCCCTATGCCGGTGGGGAGGGGCGAGCAATAGAGCTCCAGGCCCAAAAGCTCGGTGCTAACCACCGCCCCCACAATGTCCACCAGGGCATCGGTGGCACCTACCTGGTGGAGGGGGACCTCGCCAGGGGGAAGCCGGTGTACCCTCCCCTCCGCTTCCGCCAGGCGGCGGAAGACCAGGCTGGACTTCTCCTTGACCGCCGAGGAAAGATTGCTCTGTTTAATAATGGCCAGGACCTCCGGCAGGAGGGTGGGCCTTTTCTTCTCCGGGGCGCGGACGCGGACCTGGGTCCCGGTGACGGGGCCCCTGCGGGCGGGGCGGACGGAAAGCTGAAAGCTTACCCCCAGCTTTTCCAGCTCCTGCTTTAGACTGTCCAGCGTGAGGCCGCAGTCCAGGAAGGCCCCCAGGAGCATGTCCCCGCTGGCCCCCGCGACCACATGGAAGTAGCCTATTCTCATTTCAGGGCTTCGTTCATACTGCCGGGGCGGTATCCCAGGAGGTCCAGGGCCACATAGGTGAACCCCAGGGAGCGGAGTCTTTCCGCTACCTCCTGCCTTCTTTCCAGGAGGCGGGCCATGTCTCTTTCTTCCACCTCAATGCGAGCCACTTGGTCATGGCAGCGGACCCGGACCTGGACCAGCCCCAGGGAGCGGAGATAGGCCTCCGCCCGGTCAATGCGGGCGACGGCCTGGGGAGTGATTTGGGTGCCGTAGGGGAGACGGGAGGCCAGGCAGGCGAAGGCGGGCTTGTCCCAAGTGGGAAGGCTCAGGCCCCGGGAGAGCTGGCGTATATCTTCTTTGTTGAGGCCGGCCTCCAGGAGGGGGCTCCTCACCCCCAGCTCCAGGGCGGCGCGCCGGCCGGGGCGGAAGTCCGAGAGGTCTCCGGCATGGGAGCCGTCGGCCACAAAGGCTATGCCCTCATCTTTAGCTATATCCAGAAGGCGCTGAAAAAGCTCCTTTTTGCAGAAATAGCAGCGGTCGGGGGGGTTCCCTGTGAAGGCCGGTTCCTCCATCTCCAGGGTTTCTATCGTGCGGTGGCGGAGGCAGAACTTCCGGGCCATATCCTCGGCCTGCTCTATCTCCCAGGCGGGGTAGAGGGGGGAAGAGGCGGTAACCGCCAGGGCCCTCTCCCCCAGGACCTGATGGGCCAGCGCCGCCAGGAAGGTGCTGTCCACCCCTCCCGAGTAGGCCACCACCACCGAGCCCATCCCCCGGAGGATGTCCTGGAGCCGTTCCTGTTTGTCATTCATGAGGCAGGGCCAGCTTGAGTGCCTGGGTCAGGCTGGGGGCGGGGAGGAGCTCCATGCCCTTTGGCGGGGCAAGGCCCGACAGGGCTGGGGCCAGGCAGGTGGTGTAGCCCAGGCGCTGGGCCTCCTGAAGCCTCCTCTCCAGGTGGGGGACCGGGCGCAGCTCCCCTGTGAGGCCCACCTCCCCACAGCAGACCAGGCCGGGGAGGACGGGCCGGTTTTTGAAGCTGGAGGCGATTGCCAGGGCCAGGCCCAGGTCGGCGGCGGGCTCGCTGATGCGGAAGCCCCCTACCGCATTGACGATGATGTCCTGGTTCCCCAGGGCCAGCCCCGCCCTCTTGCCCAGGACGGCGGTGATAACATAGAGGCGGTTTATGTCAACACCGTTGGCGGTGCGGCGGGGGAAGCCGTAGGGTGTGGGGGAGGTGAGGGCCTGGACCTCCACCAGCACCGGGCGGGTGCCCTCAAGAGTAGGGACCACAGCGCAGCCGGGGGCCTCCCCCTTGTGGGGGGAGAGGAAGGCCAGGGAAGGGTTCTCCACCTCCACCAGCCCCTCCCCCCTCATCTCCAGCACCGCCACCTCGTTGGTGGAGCCAAAGCGGTTCTTAGCCCCCCGCAGGATGCGGTAGCTGGAGAAGGGCTCCCCTTCCAGATAGAGCACCACATCCACGATGTGCTCCAGGGCCTTGGGCCCGGCGATGGCCCCGTCCTTGGTGACATGGCCGGTGATGAGGACCGGGATAGCCCTCGGCTTGGCCCAGCGCATGAGGTGAACAGTGCATTCCCTCACCTGGGCCAGGCTCCCCGGCCCCCCTCCCCCCTCCGCCAGAGAGACGGTCTGGATGGAGTCCAGGACCACCAGCCGGGGCGAGAGGGAGTCCAGTTGGGCCAGGATGGCCTCCAGGTCGGTCTCAGTGAGGATATAGAGGTTTTCCCCCTTCACCCCCAGCCTTTCCGCCCGCAGCTGGAGCTGTTCCGGGGACTCCTCCCCGGAGATATAGGCCACCTTTTCCCCCCGGGAGGCCAGGTGGTCGGAGAGCTGGAGGAGGAGGGTGGACTTGCCAATCCCCGGCTCCCCGCCCAGGAGGACGAGGCTTCCGGGGACTATTCCCCCACCCAGCACCCGGTTAAGCTCAGAACCCCGGAACGGCAGGCGGGAAAAGCTCTGGGAGGCTACCTTGGA
Source organism: Chloroflexota bacterium (assembly GCA_018825785.1). Lineage (NCBI taxonomy): Bacteria > Bacillati > Chloroflexota > Chloroflexota bacterium. Next base: position 21,478 of record JAHKAY010000056.1, read on the forward strand.
GAGCTCCTGGGGAGGGACAGCCTGGGAGTGGGGGGACTTCTCCACAAATGTGTTCCAGGCCCCGCACTGGGGGCACCGGCCCAGCCACTTGGGGCTCTCCCGGCCGCACCCCTGGCAAAAATAGGGCATGACTAATTACCCCGAAAACTGGCCAAATTAGACCGACTCAAAGCGAGAGATGGCGAGCCCTACCAAATCAGCAGTAGCCTCCAGCACCTCCATATCCTCGGCGAAGCCGTCTTCCCTGAGGCTCCGGACGATGAGGACACCCTTCACCTTACCTTCCACTATCAGGGGGACGCCGGCCCAGGACTTGATGCCCTGCACGACAAGAAGGGGGTTGCTCCTGGGGTCAGAGAGATAGTTGGGAATGTAGATAGGCTTGCCAGTAGCGATGACGGTGCGGGTCAGGCCACCCGGCCGCGCCCTCTCCTGGAACGGCTGGGCCACCTTCCCTGTCTCCGCACATGTAACCAGATTCCCACCCTCCCCCACCAGGACAATGCTGGTGAAGTCGGAGCCCGCCACCTGGGAAAGGTGAGAGACGATAGAGTTCAGAAGTTCCTTCGGGGAAGGGGCGACATAAATCTCCCTTGCCATCCGGTGCAGACGGCTGAGTTGCTCCACACGGCGCTCCAGCTTTGCTATAAGCTCGGCCCTCTCATTGACCAGCTTCAGGTTGAAGCGGTTAACCGCCTCCAGTTCCCTCACCCTGTTTTCCAGTTTTTCGGCAGTTTCCGCCAGCGCCTCCTCCGCCCGCTTGCGCTCCTGCCTCACTCTGGCATCGCCCAACTCCCGTTCAATGGTGGGATTAAGCCTGGCCAGCTTATCTTTCATAACAAAGTCATGGGCTCCGGCTTTCATGGCTTCCACGGCCAGGTCCTCACCAATCTTGCCCGAAACCAGGATGAAGGGCAGGTCAAGCCCTTTTTCCTTCAACAGCACCAGCGCCGCCAGCCCGCTGAAATGCGGCATATGATAATCAGAAAGGACAACATCCCATGTCTGTTCATCCAGCGCGGCGCTCATAGCTTCCCGGGTATCAACCCGTTCAAAGACCGGGGCATAGCCCCCCCGCTTCAGCTCGCGCACCAGCAGGAGGGCGTCGTCTTCCGAGTCTTCCACTATCAGAACGCGGAGTGGTTTGTCAGCCATTCCCTTTCACCTCGGCGGTGGCTCATTGAAAACGAGCCAGTAGAGCCCCAGTTGCTGCACGGCTTTGATGAACTGGTCAAAATCTACCGGTTTGCGCACATAGCTGTTGGCGCCAAATTTATAGCCATTGACCAGGTCCTTTTCCTCTTTGGAGGAGGTAAGGATGACAACAGGAAGGAGCTTTGTTCGTTCGTCAGCCCGCAGGCGACGGAGAACTTCCAGGCCATCAATTCTGGGGAGCTTCAGGTCCAGCAGGACTACCTCCGGCATAATGCTCGGGGCGCGGCCGGCGTAGGGCCCCGTGCCAAAAAGGTAGTCCAGGGCTTCAGCCCCATCGCGTGCCACCACAATCTCGTTCGCAACATTGCTTTTCCTAAAGGCGCGCAGGGTCAACTCCACATCGTCCGGATTGTCCTCCACCAGCAAGATGGTCCTGTTCCGCATATTGCCCCCTCCAATTAAGTTCGGCCAAGGGTGAAGTAAAAGGTCGCACCCCGTTCTACTTCGCCCTCAGCCCAGACACGCCCGCCGTGGCGGTGAACGATGCGCTCCGCCATCGCCAGGCCAATACCAGTCCCCGGGAACTCGGTCTCGGCGTGCAAGCGCTGGAAAGGACTGAACAGCTTGTCAGCAAAGGCCATGTCAAACCCGACACCGTTGTCGCGCACAAAATATACCGTTTTGCCTTCCCGCTGAACAGCACCGAATTCTATCCGAGCGGAGGGATGCTTTGCGGTGAACTTCCAGGCATTCTCCAACAGCTTCTCCAGCGTTATTCGTAGCAGGCGCACATCCCCGCTGGCGACCAGCCCCCCGGCGATGATAAACTCCACCTGCCGTTCCGGTTGCGCCTTGCGAAGCTCCGTCGCAATTGTCTGCGCCAGCCCACTCAGGCTGACCACCTCATAGCGCGTCTCAGCCCGCGCCACCCGGGAAAGACTCAACAGGTCGTCGATGAGCTGAGCCATGCGCTGGCAGGCGGCACGCACCCTCTGGAGATAGTCCTTGCCCTGGGCATCAAGCTTGCCAGCATAGTCCTCCAGCAGTGCCTGGCTGAAGCCGTCAATACCGCGCAGTGGCGCCCGGAGGTCGTGGGAGACAGAGTAGCTGAAGGCCTCCAGTTCTTTGTTGACGGCGGCAAGTTCCGCCGCCTGCCGTGCCAGCGACTCTTCGCTTTGCTTCAGGTTTCTGAATAGAAGGGCGTAGGGCCTCTTAAAGCCTGTCTCAATAATGGCTACATAGACGAGATAAAACGAGACGATCTTCAAGTAGTGCCCGAGCAGATTAAAAAGGCCATGAGGGTCGGTGTATAGGGTGAAGGCCATCTCAGCGGCTATGGTCACGACCATGGATGCCACCAGCAATCGCAATACACCCCTATCAAATGCCCTGCGCCTTTGAAACAGCAGGAAAATAGAGGCCAGGAGAATCAGAGAGATTAGGTATTCACTGGCAATTTTGAACGGGGTCAGTCCTGTGCCTTCAACAAAACAAACAGGAAAAACCTTCCAGTAAAAAATGGATGCCAACAAAAGAGAAATCGCTACGCCATAGCTCAGAAACACGAAACCGGGTCTTAGCCTCCGACCAAAGAGAAAAGGGGCAATGAGGAAAGAGAGGCTTTCAACATACCGGCTGCCAATCCATAGTTGAGTCGCCAGGTTGGAGCCATATCCCTGGAATACCCCCATGCCTCTGTAGGCCAGGGTATGGACCAAATCCAGGCCGCCAATGAAAAGATAGGCAATACCCATGAAAAGAAGGTAATTGTTGTCCAGAAACCGGCGTGAGTTCCAGGCAATTATGAAAGCACTGAAGGCCACCACAATGCTGAACAACTCGGCGGTGCTGTGGAAAAGGAGGTAACTGTAGCGGCTGGTGAGATACAGTCCCAGGAAGACCAGGGCTCCCACCAGGATAGCTATGCCGGGGACAGGTCTTTCCAGGACCCTGACCCGGCGAGGGGATGAAACAGTTGGCCGCTTATCGTCCATTTCCGCCAGCCCCTGCCCAGTATATTAGTTCACGGGCTTCCTGGCTAGTGGGCTACGGTGGCGATGGGCTGAGCGGGGCGGGAAAGGCGGAACTGTCCTCCTGATAGCGTTCCCTGTTTAATTGGATTGGAGGACTTGGTTCAGTCCTGGCCCTGGGCTGAGACGGTGGGGGCCAGAGTCACTACCCGGAAGGTGATGTTGTCCCCTTCCTTCTCCAGGACGACGGTGTCCCCGGCGTGGAAAGCCCCCTTGAGGAGGCCCTCGGAGAGCTGGTCCTCCACCATGTTCTGGATGACCCGGCGCAGGGGGCGGGCACCGTAGGTGGGGTCATAGCCCTTCTCCCCCAGAAAGTCCTTGGCCTCCCCGGTGGCCTCCAGCTTTACCCCCTTCTCCTGGAGCGTTTTGGCCACATTGGTCAGCATGAGCTCCACAATCTGGCGGATGTGGTCCTTGGTAAGGGCGTGGAAGACCACCACCCCGTCGATGCGGTTGAGGAACTCAGGACGGAAGGTCTTCTTCAGCTCCCCCAGCACCTTATCCTTCATCTTGTCATAGGCCTGCTGCTGGGACTTGAACTCATCGGCCCGGACGGGGAAGCCGAGGGTGGTGTCCCTTCTGATGAGCTCGGCCCCGATGTTGCTGGTCATGACCATGATGGAGTTGCGGAAGTCCACCTTTCTCCCCTTGGCATCGGTGAGGTGGCCGTCATCAAATATCTGGAGAAGGATGTTGAAGACATCGGGGTGGGCCTTCTCTATTTCGTCCAGGAGAATGCAGCAGTAGGACTTGCGCCTCACCGCCTCGGTGAGCTGTCCCCCCTCCTCGTAGCCCACATAGCCCGGCGGGGCACCCACCAGCCGGGCCACGGTGTGGCGCTCCATAAACTCGGACATATCCAGGCGGATGAGGGTGTCCTCACTGCCGAACATGAACTCCGACAAGGCCCGCACCAGCTCTGTCTTGCCCACGCCCGTGGGCCCCAGGAAGATGAAGCTGCCGATGGGGCGGCGGGGGTCCTTGAGGCCGGCCCGGGCCCGCCTCACCGCCTTGGCGATAATGGAGATGGCCTCATCCTGCCCCACAATGCGCCGATGGAGGGCTTCCTCCATCTGGAGAAGGCGGCTGGACTCGTCCTGGGCGATGCGGGCCACCGGGATACCTGTCCACATGCTCACCACCACGGCGATGTCCTCTTCGGTGACGGTTGGCCTTGTCTCCACCTGTTCTATCTGGAGGTCCTTCTCCATCTTCTGGAGCTTCTCCATCAGATGGAGCTCCCGGTCCCTGAGCTCGGCGGCATATTCATACTGCTGGGCGGCAATGGCCTGCTCCTTGTCCCGCCTCACTGCCTCCAGCGCCTTCTTTATCTCCACAAGGGAAAGGGGTACGCCACCCCGTTTGATGCGGACCCGGCTTGAGGCCTCGTCCACCAGGTCAATGGCCTTGTCGGGGAGGAAGCGGGAGGTAATGAAGCGGGCGGAGAGATTGGCCGCTACCTTCAAGGCCTCATCGCTGATGGAGAGCCGGTGGTGCTCCTCGTAGCGGTGCTTGATGCCCCGCAGTATCTCCACGGTCTGCTCAATGGTGGGCTCCTCCACCAGGACGGGCTGGAAGCGCCGCTCCAGGGCGGCATCCTTTTCTACATGCTTGCGGTATTCGTCCAGGGTGGTAGCGCCGATGCACTGGACCTCCCCTCGGGAAAGGGCAGGCTTGAGGATGTTGGCGGCATCCACCGCCCCCTCCGCCGCCCCGGCCCCTACTATGGTATGGAGCTCATCCACAAAGAGGACGCAGTTGCCTGATGTCTTTATCTCCTCAATCACCTTCTTGAGGCGCTCTTCAAACTCCCCCCGGTACTTGGTGCCTGCCACCAGGGCCCCCACATCCAGGGTGACCAGACGCTTCCCCTGGAGGGTCTCGGGGACCTCCCCGGCCACAATCCGGTGAGCCAGACCCTCCACGATGGCGGTCTTGCCCACCCCAGGCTCGCCGATGAGGGCGGGGTTGTTCTTGGTGCGGCGCGAGAGTATCTGGATGACCCTTTCTATTTCCTTGTGCCGGCCGATGATGGGGTCAAGTTTGCCTGCCCTGGCTAGGACAGTGAGGTCAACCCCCAACTGGTCCAGGGTGGGGGTTCGGGTGGCCGGACGCCAGGTCTGGGGAGGGGTCTGGGAGAGTATGCGAGTCACCTCGGTGCGGACCTTCTCCAGGCTGACCCCAAGGCTCTCCAGCACCCCGGCCGCGACCCCTTCCCCCTCCCTGAGGAGGCCCAGGAGGAGGTGCTCGGTGCCGATATAGTTGTGATTGAGCCGGCGGGCCTCGTCCACCGCCAGCTCAATCACCCTCTTGGCGCGGGGTGTGAGGCCGATCTCACCGGTGGTGGGGCGCTCCCCCCGGCCAATTATGAACTCCACCGCCGCCCTGACCTTGCTCAGTTCCACCCCCAGGTTGGCCAGGACCCTGGCCGCCACACCCTCCCCCTCCCTTACCAGGCCCAGCAGGATGTGTTCGGTGCCGATATAGTTATGGTTGAAGCGCTGGGCCTCTTCCTGGGCCAGGGTCAGCACCCGCCGCGCTCGTTCCGAGAACTTCTCAAAACGGCTTGACATTTTTCCTCTTAGCGGGGATTCCCGCCTCCTCTTCCTCCTGAGCCTGCCTTAGGCTGAGGCGCATCTGCCTCTTCTCAGAGTTGATGGAGATGACCATCAGGGTGAGTTCCTGCTCCTCCGTGACAACCTCCTTAGGGTGGACGATGCGCCTATGGGCAAGCTCAGAAATATGGACCAGTCCCTCAATAGAGCTGTCCAGGCGGACGAAGGCGCCAAAGGGCATAAGGCGGGTGACAGTGCCCATCACCTTCATCCCCACCTGGTACTTCTCGTTTATCTTCTCCCAGGGGTGGGACTGGGTGCGTTTGTGGCTGAGGAGGAGCCTCTTGGCCTGGGAGTCAACCTTCATCACCAGCACCTCCAGCTCCTGGCCCACCTGGACTATTTCGCCGGGGCCCTTCCCCCTTTCCCAGGAAAGCTCGGAGAGGGGGACCAGCCCCTCCACCCCCCCCACATCCACAAAGACCCCGAAGTTATGTATCCCTGTTACCTTCCCCAGGCGCTTCTCCCCTTCCACTAGTTGCGAAAGGACATGCTCCCTCTCTTGCTCCCACAGCTGGCGGGCAGCAGCCCGCTCGGAGAGAATGAGGCGCTGGCGGCTGGGGCTGACTTCCATCACCCTGAGCCATACCTGCTGGCCCACCCTTTCCTGGAGCCGGGCCTGGGCCAGGAGCTGGGAGTTGGGGACGAAGCCCGGGACGCCCTGGCACCTCACCACCAGCCCCCCCTTGTTGTGGCCGATGATCTGGCCCTGCACCAGCTCCCCGCTGGCCAGGCATTGCTCCAGACTGTGCCAGCCCTGATACTTGCGGGCCTGGTCCAGGGAGAGGAGGACCGGCGCCTCATCCCGAGGTGGCTGGAGGACGTAGACCAGGACCTCTTGCCCTGGCTGGATGGGATTCTCAGCGGTGGTCCTCATTTCGCCGGGAGGTATGATGGCCTCGGTCTTAAAGCCGATGCTTATCCAGGCCCCGTCCTTGTCTATTGTCACCACGCGGCCCATAACCAGATCCCCCCAGCGCAGGCCCTTCCGGGGGACGAAGAGCTGGTCAAAACTTTCTACCCCGGTAGCTTCGATAGTCATTGACTAAGTCCCCGTGGGTTTATTCTAGCATAGTCCTGGCGGAAATAAAAGCTATAGGCCATTCATCAACCGCACCCCCTCGGGCTTCAAATTCCCCCAGGGGGATAGTGTGGTGGGTTGCAGACAAGCCGAGTTATTTAAGCCTCCTGGCGGCGGCATATTCTCCCAGAGGGCTGCCCCTCGAGTATCGTCTGCGCTGGGGCGTTTCACTTCCGTGTTCGGGATGGGAACGGGTGGTTCCACCCCGCTCTGGCCACCAGGAGGCACCATATTATAAAGGCCACGCCGGATTTTATCAAGAGGCTATATGCGAAGCTCTGAGTGGACGCGGATAAAGCGTAGGATGCTATCCCGGGCCACGATGCCCAGGAGCCGGCCCCCCTCCACCACGGGGAGCTGGTTTATGTCCTGGGAGTCCATCCTCTCCAGGAGGCTCGCCATCTCCTCCCTGGGGCTGGCCGTCTGGACCTGGTCCATGGGGGTCATAGCCTGGAAAAGGGGGGTGGTGGGCCAGAGAGAATTGGGTACCGCTTTGATGTTATGCAGGGTCATCATCCCCTCCAGCTTCTCCCCAGAAGCCACCATGAAGCACCTTCTCCCACTGCGCAGGACATTGCCGTCCACCAGCTCCCGGACGGTGAGGTCCGGAGGGACCAGAGGGCAATCCTGGGTCATCACCTCAGCAACAGTAATCCCTTTGAGGGCGTCCCGGAGTACCGCCTGGCGGTAACTGGAGGAGGCCGCATTCTCCAGGAACCAGCCGATGAAGGCCAGCCATAATCCGCTCACCCAGTCCCGGGTGAGAAAGGCCAGGAGGATGCCGCCAAGAATAAAGAGGAAAGCGATGCCCTGTCCCAGGATAGTGGCATAGCGGGTGGCCCGGCGGAAGTCCCCGGTAGCCCCCCAGAGAATGGAACGGAAGACCCGCCCCCCGTCCAGGGGGAAGCCAGGGATGAGATTGAACACGGCCAGAAGGACGTTGATGCGGGCAAGCCAGGCCGCCAAGGCATTGACCGGCTGGCTCAGGGGGGCAGAGATAACGGCCACCCCCCAGAAAAGGGTACCCAGCAAGAGGCTGGACAGGGGCCCGGACAGGGCCATGAGGAGTTCCCCCCTGGGCTGGATGGGCTCCCGGCTTATCCGCGCCACCCCCCCAAAAATGAAAAGGGTGATGCTCTTCACCGGCACGCCAAAGCGCACGGAAACCACGCTGTGGGCGAGCTCATGGGCCACCACCGAGGCGAAGAAAAGGAGGCTGGTGGCCACCCCCACCCCCCAGGCAAGCCGGTTGCTCCACGTGGGGTAGGCATCAGGGAAGTAGAACCCGGAGAGGGAAAGGGTCACCAGGGCGAAGATGAAGAACCAGGAATAGTGGACAAGTATGGGCATCCCCAGCAGATTCCCCAGGCGGAAAGAGCCGCTCATCTCTGCCCCTCTACCGCGTAGCCCATCAGCTTATAGGCCAGCTTGGCGGCGGTAAAGGCGCATGCGGCTGGCCCCTGCCTGGGGCACAGCTCCACCAGGTCAAACCCCACCACTTCCTTTCTCCCTGCCACGGCCTTGAGCAACGCCAGGGCCTCCCCCCAGCCCAGCCCCCCCGGCTCCGGGCTCCCCACCGCCGCCATGATGGCCGGGTCCAGCACATCCAGGTCAATTGTAATGTAGACCCGGGCCGAAAGGGAAGCCAGGACATCTTCTATGGGGATGTCCCCCGGGGCAAAATAGCGCAGGCCCTTCTCCTTCACAAATACCTGTTCCTCAGAGCTGAGGCTGCGGATGCCCACCCCCACCACCGGGCAGAGCTCCATCAGCCGGCGCATTGTGCAGGCGTGGCTGTACCGGGTGCCCAGGTAACTCTGCCGCAGGTCAGCATGGGCATCCAGATGGAGGACGGAAATGTCGGGATAGCGCCGGACCATGGCCCTCGCCACCCCCACCGTGATTGAATGCTCCCCCCCCAGAACGACGGGGAACTTCCCCTTCTCCAGTATCCATGCCACCGCCCTCTCCACCCTGGAAACCATCCCGGCGGGACTGCCAAGGACGGGCTCGAGCTCCATGAGGGTATGAATGCCCACCCTGAAAGTCTCCCGGTCCAGTTCCTGGTCATAGAACTCCAGGTTCTGGGAGGCGTCTATGATGGCCCGGGGGCCCTCCCGCTGGCCGCTATGCCAGCCGACGGTGGAGTCATAGGGAACGGGGAGGACCACAATCCGCGCCTTCTCCAGGAGGCTATAAGGCTCTCCGATACCGGCGAAGTTGCGAGGCAAAGAGGGGCCCGGCTTCATCCCAGGGGAACGGCCAGGCCCTTCCGGGGCAGGATGGCCTGGCACCTTTCGGCAAGCGCGCTCACGATGAGAGGCAAAGCGATGGTGGCATCGGAATAGACGGTAACGGTCCCGGCCCCTTTGGCTACCTTCCCCCAGGAGCGGGCCTCCTCAAAGGTGCAGCCGGAGAGGCCACCCCACTGGGGGGAATCGGTGGTTATCTGGACGGCGTATTTATGCCCCATCACCGGCTGGCCGAAGAGGCCGACACAGAGGGACGCCTGCTGGATGAAGTTCTTGGGGGTGCCACCTCCCACAAGCACCACCCCCGTGGCAGGGGCCCGGGCGCAGAGCTGGATTGTGTCCAGCACATCCTGGGCCAGGTCCCATTTGAGCTCGCAGCCGTATTTCATCCGGGCAATGGCCAGGGCAGTGCCCAGAACGCTGTCGGCCAATGCGGGGCAGAAGACGGGAACCCCGTTCTTGTAAGCCGAGGCCAGGATACCATCGGCCCCGGCCTGAGAGGAAAGCTCTTTTCCCAGGAGGCAAAGGTATTCCCGCGTGCCTACGGGTTTTTCCGGGGGCAGACGGGCGGAGAAGCGGGCGACGAAGTCCTCCCCCTGCTCCAGCTCTCCGGCCCGGAGGAGGGTATCATACACCCGGTTTAGCCTCGCCTGGCGGAGGTCCTCGTCATGCCCGGGCTGGCTCTGGAAGTGGTAAAAGCCCAGGCTCTCGTGGATGTCGTGGAAGAGGTTGGCCCCGGTGCTCACCAGGCAATCAATGAGGCGGTTCTGGATGAGATAGGCGATGACAGGGCGCAGGCCGGCGGGGACCATAGCTCCCGCCAGGCCAAAGAAGATAAAGGTCTCCCCTTTCAGCATCTTCTCCCAGAGGCTCGCAGCCCGGGAGAGATTGCGGGCCTGAAAAGATGTCCCCCCCATCCTCTCCAGGAGCTGGGCCAGGGACCAGGGGGGACAGATGGAGAGGGGGGTAGTGGGGGTCTTCAGTGGGTCATGGGGGGCCATGGCTCCTTCCTCGGGGGCGGGCAGGCTCCATCTCAAGGGGGAGGTCAAAGTCCGGGTATTCCAGGCCGCGCCGGAGGAGATGGCTCCTCACCCGGGTGAGTTTGAACTCCTCCCGGAGCTGCCGGACCACCTCAACGGCATCAAATTCCTTGCAGGAGAAGATGTCAATGTTGAGGAGGCGTTTCTCCACAAAGGTGTGGATGGTCATATGGCTTTCGGCGATGAGAACGAAAGCGGAAAGCCCCCAGTCTTCCGGCTTGGTGCCTACATACCTGAAAACGAAGGGAGGGGTCACCTTTTTCATGCCTATCTGGGCCGGAAACCGGTCCAGGAGGCCGTAGATGAACCCCTCATCCTGGAGGAGCTGGGGGTCAGACCCATACCCATCCAATATCAGGTGCATTAGAGCCTACCTCCTCAATGAGCTAGTTTCTCGGGGGCCTGGCGCCCCCCCCATTAGGTCCAGGCGGTGATAAACCACCTCCTATCCATTTTCAGACCGAATTATACACATCATCCCCCGCAATGCAAGTTTTCTGCGGGGTTTTTTGGGAAAGGGAGTGCCCAGACGTGGGGCGCTTCCTTTCCCTATACTTGGCCCCGGTTCAGGGCATTACTTGTAGTTCAGCACCACCACCGTGGTCGCGGCGGGCAGGGTGGCCTTGGAGAGACTAATAGTGGTGCTGTTGGGGCGCTGCACTGTCTTCCCCACCAGGAAGGGGTCCACTGCCTCCCCCGCCCATGTGGGCCTCGCTTCGGTCTTATAATGCATGGGAATCGCCACCTTGGGGTTAAGCTGGCCCACCACCTGGGTGGCCCCAGCGGCATCTATGGTGAAGTTCCCTCCCACGGGGACTATGAGCACATCTATCGCGCCCATGGCCAGGACCTGCTCCGGGGTCAGGACATGGCCCAGGTCGCCCAGGTGGGCCAGGCGCAGGCCATCCACCTCCAGGACAAAGACGGCGTTGCGGCCCCGCGCGCTCCCCTGCGAATTATCGTGGAAGGTGGCCACGCTGCGGACGGCGACCTCACCCTCGTCACCGACCTTCTGGTTTATCTCGTTCCAACCGCTGGCGCTGAGGCCCCGCAGTATCAGGGGGCTACCCGTCGCCACGGACACATTGTTATGGTCGGAGTGCTCGTGGGTGACCAGAACAACATCAATGCCAGCAATGGGGGCTATCGTATAGCCCGTTGAAGCGGCGGGCGGGTCTATGAGGACCTTGGTCCCCTGGGAAGAGGTAAGGAGGAAGGCGGAGTGGCCCAGATACTGTAGCTGGGTCGTGCCGGCGGGAGCAGCCGTCGGGGTAGGAGTGGGGGTGGGGGTTGGAGTGGCCGCAGGTGAAGCCGTTGGGGTGCGTGTAGGCGTAGGGGTGGGCGTGGGTGATGGCGTGGGTGTTACGGCAGGCACCACGCAGGCCACCGCCAGCAAGGCCACCGCCAGCGCCAACCCAACGACAAAACCTCGACCTTTCATCTTTTTTTGCTCCTCCTGAAGAAACTGAATGAGCTAACATACCATCAACGGGCTACATAGTCAACCCCTGCGCCAAGACATTGGCCAGCAGCCCTTCCCCGCTAGTTGGGGGCCTCCAGAAGGGCCTGGCGGAGGTGGAAGAGGGCGGCATTGACCGCCGTGCGCTTTGTTCTCATCCGGTCAAGGAGATAGGTGAAGGAGAGAGTGGATATCTTATCCCTCAGGTCAAGGCCAATATGGACCGTGCCCGGAGGCTTGCCCTCCAGCGGGTCGGGCCCCGCCACCCCGGTGGTAGCCAGGCCCACATCGGCCCCCAGGGCCCGGCGGACGGCCCCGGCCATGGCCCGGGCCACCTGTGGGCTTACGGCCCCGAACTGCTCAATAAGGCCCCCCTCAACTCCATGCTGTATCTTTGCCTGGTTGGAGTAGGCCACAATGCCCCCCAGGAAGTATCGGGAGCTGCCGGGGACATTGGTGACGGTGTGGGCCAGAAGGCCGCCGGTAAGGGACTCCATGGCGGCCAGGGTAAAGCCCCTTTCCACCAGGAGCCTCCCCACCACCCCCTCGAGAGTATCCTCGTCCACCCCCCAGACCCTCTCCCCCAGGACCCGCCTCACCTCCACCTCCCTCCTGCCCAGGGCCTCCCGGGCCTCGCCGGCCCCGCCCTTGGCGGCAAGGCGGATATGGATGCCGTCGGGCCGGACATAGATGCCCATGGTGGGGTGGGGGGAGGAGAGAAAGGGGGCGAGGGCCTCGTCCACCACTGCCTCCGGAAGGCCAAAGGTCTTGAGGGTGCGGGTAAGGAGGACTTCCTGGCCCAGGCGGGCCTTCAGCCGGGGCAGGACCTCATTTTCCCACATCCTCTGAAGCTCATCGGGGGGACCGGGGAGGGCGATGAGGAGGCGGTTTTCCTTTTCCACCCACCACCCGGGGGCGGTCCCCAGGGGATTGGGGAGGGGCCGGGCGGAGGGGATGAGGGAAGCCTGCTTGATATTGCGCGGGGGCATGGAAAGGCCCCGGGAGGCGAAAAGCTCCCGCAGCCCCTTCTCCAGGGCAGGGTCCACCTTCATCTCCTCCCCCAGGAAGCGGGCAACTGCCTCGCGGGTGACATCGTCCTCGGTGGGACCCAGCCCCCCGCTCAGCAGGATTAGCTCCGAGCGCCCCCAGGCCCTCCCCAGCACCTCCACAAGTCTTGCCGGGTTGTCCCCCACCCCGGAAATGAAGTAGAGGTCCACCCCCAGGGGAGGGAGCTGGGAGGCCAGATAGGGGGAGTCGGTATCCACAATCTCCCCCAGCAAAAGCTCGGTCCCAACGGCGATAATCTCAGCCTTCACGGTCTCAGAGCCCCAGGGCCGGGGTCATTCTATCTTATCGGAGCGCTGGCTTCCAGTATGGAGCGGAGGCGGCGCAGCTCTTCCTGGTGATGGGGGCAGAGCTCCCCCTTTAGCTGGGCCTGGAGCATCTCCTCCTGCCAGTGGGCGTTGTAGAGGGGGCAGGTCCTCTCGGGGCAGAAGGCCTCCCCGGTCAGGTGGTAGAAGAGGGCCTGGAGGACAAAGCCCTGCATCACCTGGGTAAGGCGGGGGTCGTCGTGGACCAGGGCCCTCTCCCGGAACTCCTGCTCCAGCTTCACCGCCGCCGCATCCCCCATCCCCAGGGCCGCGAACTGCTGTTTAAGGATATAGTATTCCCGGGGCCGGGCGGGTCCCTCCACAGCCCCCATGGTGGAAAGGAGGGTGGGGAAGCCAAAGACCCCCGTCCTTATGTGATACCGTCCCTCCTCCCAGGTCCCCAAAAGCTGGTTGGTGAAGATAACATGGATGTGGGAAAGACCCCCCTCCTGCCGGGGGAGGAGGGCGTGGCAGAGGGCCCGGATGAGAAGGCCGTCATAGACCAGGCCGAAGAGGGGGCGGGGGGAAAGTAGGCGCCTTTTCTCAAACTCCACCTCTCCGTGGAGGGGAGGCGGAAAGTCCTGTTTCATCGAGTTCCTCACCTTGGCCCGGGCCCAGCCCAGGGCCAGCTCCTCCACCCGGTCTTTGCCCCAGAACGAGAAGAAGCCCTCCCGCAGGTGGACATTGAGGGGGAGGAGGGTTTCCACGAACGCCTTTATCCGGGGAAGGTCCAGGGTGGGGGCGGCGGGCTCCCCGTAGAGATAGAGCTCAGCCTTCATCGGATGGATAAGACTCTCCGTAGCAAATCGTTCCCGAGGTTTCCCGGTAGCTTCCCTTGGAGGTCAGAGGGAAGCTACCGGCTCTCTTCCAGGCCGTCCGCTGACCAGGGGTGGCTGGTGATGCAGTCGCACTCAGGCCACATCCCCTGGCCAGCAGGACACAATTAAGCTACGCCAGTGCGGGTACCTTCTCCAGGAGCTTGGAGGCAACCTCGGCCACCTTCTTGCCCGAGAGGAGCATAGCGCCGAAGGTGGGGCCCATCCGGGGCAGGCCGTAGACCGTGGTCACAGCCATGCCGCAGACCGCCAGGCCGGGGTGGACCTCCCCGGTGTGCTCCACCAGCAGGTCCTCGGACCTCTCCACCCACATGGCGCCGAAGCCCACGGTCTTGGCGAGGCCCCTGGACTCCAGCTTTCTCACCACTGTGGCATCGTGGCCGGTGGCATCAATGACCAGCCGACATTCCAGAGCGATGGGGTCAACGCAGGTAATCTCGCGGGGCATGGCGGAAACCGGGGTCCAGTTGACTACCGCCCCCGCCACGCGGTTGTTCTCGCGCAGTACCACATCGTCAAACATGGTCAGGTTGAGAAACTTGGCCCCGGCATCGCAGGCAGCGGCGATAGCCTTGGAACAGGCATGGGGGCCATCGGCGACATAGAGGCCCTCCACCGCCTTCTCATAGGGCACCCCCAGCTCATCCAGGACCTTCTGAGCCGGGGCGCGGAAGGTGACCTTGTTCATAAGATAGCCGCCGATCCAGAAGCCTCCCCCCAGGTAGTTGTTGCGCTCCACGATGAGAACCTTGAGGCCCTTGCGGGCCAGGTCCCTCCCCGCTATGAGGCCGGAGGGCCCCGCCCCTACGATGATGACATCGCTGCGGGCGTATTGCTCAAACTGCCTGAGGAACCCGCCCACGATGGCCCTTGTGACCTCATACTCCCCTACTGGCGAAAAGATAGGCATACCGTCCTCCTCCCTTTTTTTTAGCATTTCTCGGCGGTGATGCCGAGATACTTCTCCATAAGGTCCATAGCACAGTACTTGCCGCACATAGAGCAGGCCTTCCCCAAAGGGGCGTGGCGTGACCTCACCGCAAAGGCCCTCTTGGGGTCCAGGGACAGCCGGGCCTGCTTTTCCCAGTCCAGGGACTTCCTGGCCCGGGCCATCTCCAGGTCCCATTCCGCTGCCCCCTTCACCCCCTTGACGATATCCGCCGCATGGCCGGCGATGCGGCTGGCGATTACCCCCAGCTTGACATCTTCGGCATCAGGCAGGCCCAGGTGCTCCGAGGGGGTGACGTAGCAGAGATAATCGGCCCCATAGATGGCGCCCAGGGCCCCGCCAATGGCCGAGGTGATGTGGTCATATCCCGCCCCGATGTCCGTCACCAGGGGGCCCAGGACATAGAAGGGTGCCCCCTTGCACAAGGTCTTCTGCAACCTCATGTTGGTCTCAATCTGGTCCAGTGGGATATGGCCCGGCCCCTCCACCATCACCTGGACCCCGGCCTTCCAGGCCCTCTCCACCAGCTCCCCCAGGGTAATCAGCTCCTCAATCTGGGGCCGGTCCGTAGCATCAGCCAGGCTGCCCGGCCGGAGACCGTCCCCCAGGGAGAGGGTGAAATCATACGCCCGGGCCAGGTCCAGGAGCCGGTCATAGTGCTCATAGAGGGGGTTCTCCTTGCCGTTGTGGAGCATCCAGCCGATAAGGAAGGTCCCCCCCCGGCTCACCACATCGGTTACCCGCCTCTGCCGCTTGAGCCGCTCCACAACCACCATGGTTATCCCGCAGTGGACCGTCATGAAGTCCACCCCATCCCGGGCGTTATCCTCAATGACGCGGAAGAGGTCATCGGGGGTCATATCCACAATAGCCCCATATTTGTCGATGGCCTCCACCGCCGCCTGGTAGATAGGGACGGTGCCCACCGCCACAGGGCTATGGGCCACGATGGCCCTCCTCATCCCGGGGATGTCCTCCCCCGTGGACAGGTCCATAACGGTATCGGAGCCGTATTCTACGGCAACGCGGAGCTTCTCCAGTTCCGTCTCCAAACTGCCGTAGTCCGATGAGGTCCCCAGATTGGCATTGACCTTGGTCCTGAGGCCCTTCCCTATGGCGCAGGGCTCCAGGTTCCTATGGTAGGGATTGACAGGGAGACATATGGTGCCCTTGGCCAGCCCCTCCAGGATAAAAGCGGGGTCCAGTCCTTCCCGGCAGGCCACGGTCTCCATCTGGGGGGTCATTGTTCCCTTGAGCGCCCATTCCCTTTGAGTCATCCCCCACCTCCAGAAAATAAAATAAGCCCGGGAACCTAACGAAAAGCTCCGGGCTTTTCCCCACTTCCTCCGCTGGTATTGTCCAGTTCAGGTTCCAGGGGTATCCGCTTTCGCGAATTCTCAGCCTATGAGCACCCCCGTGAGGTTCAGCATAAACATACCACAAAAAACTGCCCTTGTCAACAGGCCCCGGGGCCGCTGCGGGGACAGGGTTTATCTGCCCGGAGGCGACTCCACACCAGTCCTCCCCTGGCTGAGGCGAGCCTTTTTTGCTATACTCGGAAAAATGCCTGATAGAACGGAGGCAGACTGACGGTGGCCCAGACAAGAAACCTTTTGAGCAGCTATGTTGACCTCAGGTATCGCCTCTTCCTCAGCCGGTACCAGGCAGGGCTGGTGTACAAGGTGCTCCTGGCCCTTGGGGTGGCGGGGCTCACCGGCCTGGCGGCCCAGGTGAGGATACCCCTCCCCTGGTCCCCGGTGCCCGTAACCGCCCAGACCTTCGCCGTCCTCTTGAGCGGGGTCCTGCTGGGGAGATGGTGGGGAGGGGCCAGCCTGGCCCTCTACGCCGGCCTTGGGGCCCTGGGGGTGCCCTGGTTCAATGGGTGGACGGGGGGCGTGGACCGGCTCTTCGGGCCTACAGGTGGCTATATCCTGGGGTTTGTCATCGCCTCCCTCTTCCTGGGCCACATGACCGATAGATATATCAGGGCCCGCAGCTTTTTCTCCATGCTGGCCCTGATGCTTTTCGCCAACTTCCTCTTTGTCCACGGCCTGGGCCTTGTCGGGCTGGGCCTCTGGCTCAGCCTGGTGAAAGGGAGTGCCGTCACCCTCTCCGTCCTCCTTTGGATGGGGACCATCCCCTTCATCGCCGGCGATATCACCAAAGCTGTAGTGGCCGCCGCCATCGCCCGGGGGGCCACTCCAAAAGAGGCCTATAACGGGGAAGTGGACCGCGGGAAGTGGCAGACCTGGAGGCTACCCTAAAGGCGGTCTAGCGCCGCTCGGAGAGGAAGACGGCGAGGAGGGGCCACACTTCCAGCTCGGCCCTCCGTCCCAGCCAGCGGAGGTGGGAGTCCAGGAATTCCCAGGCCCCGGCCAGGTGGGCCTTCCTCAGCTTGAGGAGCATGGCGGGGATGTCTATCTCCAGAGGGCAGTTCTTATGGCAACGCCCGCAGGTAAGGCAAAGCTCCATAGCCTTCTTCTCATCCCGCAGGGCGGCGTCCAGCACCACCCCCCTGCCCCCCGGCTCCCGCCCGCTGTACTCTGGGCCGAAAGCCCGGTAGGCAGGGCAGACCAGAAGGCACTCCCCACAGCCGATACAGTAAAAGAGTTCCCGGAATTCACTTTCAAGGAGAACGGAGCGGTGGTTGTCCACCAGGATGACCACCACCTCCTGGGGGCCATGGACCCCCCTGAAGAGCTTCTTTTCAATATCTGCCGTCTTGCTGGGCCCGCCGATGACATTGATGAAAGAGGTGAGGATATCCCCGGTGGCGTAGTGAGTCAGGAGCCGGGCCAGGTTGATGGCCTCCTCCAGGTTGGGGTAGATGCGGTCAGTCCCGGCCAGGATGAGGTGCTTGCCAGGGCAGAGGCTTACCTGCTGGATATTGCCCTCATTGTGGAGAAGGACCACCGCCCCCTCTTCAGCGCAAATAGCGTTGGCCCCGGTAATGCCTATCCTGGCCCGCTGGATATAGCCGCTGACCTCCTGCCGGAGAAGGGAGGTGAGCTCCTGGGGGGAAGCCTCCACCTCCCGGCCCAGGTGGCGGGAAAGGATACGGGCGATGTCATACCGGTCCAGGTGAGAGGCAGGGCCGGTGGGGTGGGAGGGGTGGTCACCCGCCAACTGGATAATCCTATCGCCGATATCTGTGTCTATGACCTCAACACCCCGCTGGGCCAGGACCTCCTCCAGCCCCACCTCCCGAGTGAGGTTGGACTTGGCCTTGACGACCAGTTTTTCCTCACCGATTTCGCGGACTATAAGGTTCTGGGCCTCTTCAATGGTGGCGGCCCGCAGCACCCGGAAGGCGTTCTTCTCCAGGTTCGCTATGGCCTGCCCCAGGAGCTCCAGGTTGCCCACCGTCTCCTCCCTCACCCGGCGCAGCCTCCGCCGGCGTTCCTCCAAGTCGGTGGGGTGGTTCTTCCTCTGCCGCTCAAGCACGGTGTCAAAGGCCCGGCCCATGCTCCGCAGACGGCGAGCCCTTTTTAAGCGATGGTATATGTTCAAACTGCCCCCATCCTAAATCAGCGCCCGCCCTTTTTCAAATGCTTGACAGGGCCAAAAGGGCCGGTTTATCTTGTCAAAGATTCGTCCTTGTAGGGGGAAGACAATGGTCTGGTTCCTGATAGGTTCTGCCGCCGCCCTGTTTACATCCTTTGGGTTTGCGCCCCAGCTATTGAAGATGCGGCGCACCAAGTCAGTTCGCGATGTCAGTCTGCTCACCTTCCTCCAGTTCAGCCTGGGTATCAGCCTGTGGGTTATCTACGGGCTGCACCTGAAGGACCCCATCATCGTGGCGGCCAATCTCGTCTCCCTCTCCCTGGTGTTGACGGGGATAGCTCTCTACCTCCGCTATAGTCGCGGGAACTGAGGGCGGACCGGGACTACGAGCGAAGGCCGGCCCCGGCGGCAGCGTGCGGCGCTATCCCTCCCTTTCTCTCTGCCGCCTCGGGGTCATTTCCTGTTTCTTGGACGCCACCCCTCTGGGGGCTCTTTCCCCAGATACTTCAACACCTTCTGCCGAACCTTCTTGCCCTCCCAGCGGCTCTCCACCAGGTAGTAGTAGGTATGGCCATGCGTGACTTTTGCCCTAATAAAGGCCACCGCCGTTAGGATGTTGACGGCATGGGCACATCTGGCTATCCTTGGGTGGATTGTGCGGCTTGGAGGTGGAAGATGGCCAGCGTCAAAGAGGATTTTCTCGCGGAGAGAAGCATCGCGGTGGTGGGTGTCTCACGAACCAAAGGGTTCGGAAACATGGCTTTCCGCGAACTCAAGAAGAAGGGATACCATGTGTACCCGGTGAACCAGTACGCCACGGGGCTGGAAGGCGAGAAGTGCTACCGTAGCCTAGATGAATTGCCCGGACCGGTCGGCGGAGTGCTTACCGTAGTGCCGCCAGCACAGACAGAGAAGGTAGTGGCTGATTGCGTCAGGTTGGGCATCAGGCGTATGTGGATGCAGCAGGGCTCAGAGTCCCAGGAGGCCATCCGTCTATGTGAAGAAAACGGCATATCCGCAGTGCACAATGCCTGTATCCTGATGTACGCCTCCCCAACCTCTTTTCACAGGTTTCACCGATGGGTCTGGAAGATACTGGGCAAGCTATAGCGCGGAAAGCCCGAATACGGGTAGCAGGAGCTTGACTGGCTGGCTCATCAGTGGGAAACGGTCAGCCCTGGCACCATGAAATGATGAGCTGATTCTCCCGGAGGGGTCTGATTCTTTCCTTATCCTTTACCCATGCCAAGCCCATAAGGATAGCACAGGTGCGTCGGCTCCCACCTTGGTATTTCAAGCCCGGCCCACGATCTGGTGAAGTCCGTAGAGGTTCTGGCTATATTGCCCAGACTGCCGAAATATGGGTCTCCGCCCAAACGTCCCGGCCCGATGCTGCCAACACCCCAACCCGCACCACAACTCCTTCATACCCCAGCCCCACCCTCCAAAATCTTGGGACTAATTTCAAAATAATTTAAGTTTATTTCCAAATCGGGCCTCGCTAAAAAGGTAGCCAGCGTGAACCTGGGATTGCAGAAGAAGAACCAGTTTCTAGATTGTTTTAAGAAAGGTATTGACAAGGAGGCCATTTTGTGTTCTATAATTGGGGCGTGGGGTAGGGAGGATGGGATTCCTCCAGTTTGCGAGGTTTTATAGCTACACCCGGGCCAAGCTCCGGGTGCTCTCTAGCATGGCCAGGCATCCCCGTGCCCGCTTTGACCGCCACGCTTTTTCTGTCTCCCCTGAGGGCTACCCGCCTGGGTCTTGCCGAGGGCCTGGAGGAACTTGTAGCCCAGGGGGTTGCGGAGGAGCACCCCCGCCCGGAGGGCTTCTCGCTCTACTCTCTGGCCGACAACGCCGAAAAGAGACAGCCCGTCCTGGAGTTGGCACGGCTGGATCTGGACCGGGCAAAATCTTCCGCCACTTCCTCTTCCGCGCCAAGCGGGCTGCGGAAGACTAGCCGAGAAAGGAGGTAGGCTGTGGCAAAACAGATACTGGCTGCCAGCGCCGCCCGCATCAAGGTCATCGGTGTGGGTGGCGGGGGGTGCAATGCCGTCACCCGCATGGTGCGGGATGAAATCCAGGGCGTAGAGTTCTACGCCCTCAATACCGATGCCCAGGCCCTGATGCTGGTAGACTGCCCCCACAAGATCCAGATCGGTGAGAAGCTCACCAGGGGCCTGGGGGTGGGGGGAGACGATAGCCTGGGCCAGAGGGCCGCCGAGGAAAGCCGGGATGACATCCGGGACATGGTGGGAGGGGCCGA
Organism: Chloroflexota bacterium; assembly: GCA_018825785.1. NCBI lineage: Bacteria > Bacillati > Chloroflexota > Chloroflexota bacterium. The sequence continues at coordinate 42,035 of JAHKAY010000056.1, forward strand.
CATGGTCTTCGTCACCGCCGGCATGGGCGGCGGCACCGGCACCGGCGCTGCCCCTGTAGTGGCCGAGGCCGCCAGGGAAACCGGGGCCCTGGTCATCGGCATCGTCACGCGGCCTTTCAGCTTTGAAGGCGCCCACCGCTGCCTGGTAGCCGCGGAGGGGGCAAACAGGCTTATGGAGCATTGTGATACTCTTATTATTGTTCCTAATGACCGCCTGCTCGCCCTCTGCGACACCAGAACCTGCGTGGACAATGCCTTCAAGATGGCCGACGACGTATTGCGCCAGGCAGTGGCCGCCATCGCCGAGGTCATCACCGTCCCCGGGATGATCAACCTGGACTTCGCCGATATCAAGGCCATAGCCAAGGATGCCGGGCCCGCCTGGCTCTCCATCGGCACGGGGACAGGGGCGAACCGCGCTACCGATGCCGCCAAGGCGGCCCTGGCCAGCCCCCTGCTGGACATCTCCATTGAGGGGGCCAGGGGCGTCCTTTATACAGTCACCGGCGGCACCAGTCTCACCATCCACGAGGTAAATGAGGCCGCTGAGATTATCAAGCGAGCGGTGGACGCCGAAGCCAACATCATCTTCGGCGTTACCTACGACCCCAAGATGGAGAGCGAGGTGCGCATCACCCTGGTAGCCACCGGCTTCCGCACCAAGGCTGGGGTCACCCCTCTCAAGCCGGACGAGCTAAAACGGCTTCTCAAGGAGACGAAAGAGGAAAGCGAGCTGGACGTTCCCTCATTCTTGCGCCGACCCTTAAGCCTGCGCCGCCAGCAGATGCTCTCCACCGCCACCACAATCTCCAGCCGAAGCCTCCCCGGTACCATCTCCGGCCGCTGACTCTTCAAAGGCGAAGAGGAGGCCGGCTTGGGGGCGGCCGGCGTCCTCGCTTTTTGACCCTATGTTTTGATTTTTCCCCTTGACAGACACCACATGTTGGCCCGATAGGGAACCTGGAGAAGATGGTGGACAATATTGAGGTGGAACTCTGCCCGGCTTGGCAAGAAGAAAATGCCCAACTCTCTCATCGGGAATATGGTGGTGGACATGGTCCCAGCTGCCAGGTTAAGCAGGTAGACATTCTGGCTTTTTGTTGAATGAATGGTTCGAGTCCGTGAGAGCCAGTTCGTTCCAATCCACTTTATACTCGGATCTATTTACAACGTATATTCTTGTTTTGTGTGCGGAAGCAACCACTCTTGATTCCACCCTGCTCGCAACGTATAATGCTTCTTGACCGCAGGGAGGGGACTTGGGCTGGGCGGATTTGAGGCTCACCCAGTGTCTTCTAGCCCGCCTCTGCTACTACTCGTGAGTCATAGTTAGTCCGCAACCACTATAATGTGTGCCATTTGCTGAAGTTGCGCCGCCTGTGTATCCCAGTTGGCATCCCATGTGAGGGCAAATACCTGAAACTACTGGCCTCCTTTGATCGTGATCACCTGCAGGCATCGCTCTGGCTTGCCGCCACCTGCTGTGGAGACATATTCTGTGACCACGGAGCAGGCGGCTAAACCTCAAGGCGACATGAACACCAACTCTTGCCAGAGGCATGCTGAAGACGTTATACTGAACTCATGTTGACGCCTTCAGGGTGACAGGAAGCTTTGGGAACCAAGCTGAGAAGATGAGCTTGACCATAGAGCAGGTCACCCTCATCCACCCGGAGAACACGGACTGGGCAATGCTGGCGGATGGAATGTGGACGCTGGTTAACGCGGGGACACCCTACAGACAGGGTAGCCTTCTTGCGCGTGGAGTGGACCAATGAAAGCCCTATTGCTGGTCAATGGCGAACTATACAAGCCCGACGTCCTGCGAAGCAGAATTTGCAGTGAGGCTTTTGACCTCGTCCTCGCAGCTGACGGGGGCGCACGCTATGCCAGAATCCTCAATGTGACACCTGATGCGGTCATCGGAGACCTGGATTCGCTCTCAGACCTGGAAAGACAGGGCATCGGTAACGCCGAGTTTGTCTCCTATCCGGCAGAAAAGGATGAGACCGACCTTGAATTGGCGCTTCTTCACGCTAAGAAACAGGGAGTCAATCATATCGTAATGGTTGGCGCAATGGGCGGGCGTATGGAGGCGACCATGGCCAACATCCTGCTGACAACTCATCCAAGCCTCGGTTCCTGCAGAATCGAAGTGTGGCATGGGGAACAAACGGGATGGGTCATCAGGCCGCCGGGTGAAGATATTTCGGGGAATCCCGGAGATACGGTGTCGCTGATTCCAGTGGGGGGCTATGCTTCAGGCATCACGACGAAGGGATTGAAGTATCCTCTGAAAGATGAAGAGCTCTTCTCTGGCTCATCACGGGGGCTCAGCAACCTACTGGTAGAATCATCTGCACGTGTCGGATTATCAGAGGGTCTTCTGCTGGCGGTCCATAGCCCCCGGGCGGGCTTAAGGAAGGAAAGGAGAGCCGTGAGCGAAAAGCGGGTTATCAACGTCAGCGTGCAGGTGTTACCCCTGGTCGAGGATGTCTACGGCGTGGTCGATAAGGCGATAGAGGCAATTCAGGCCAGCGGCGTAAAGTACGAGGTCGGGCCCATGGAAACGACCTTAGAGGGCGATAGTCTGGACAAACTGCTTGAGGTGGCGAAGGCCGCGCACCGCGCTTGCTTTGCAGCAGGTGCCAGCAGAGTAGTGACCATCATCAAGATCGCCGACGCGGTGGAAGGCATGACAATGTGTGGGAAAGTGAGTAAGTACCGAAGGACCGATTCTTGACCTGGCGCAGGGATATCGTCCCTCCCATTGCCTTGATCGCCATCCTGGTCATAGGCTGGTATTTCGTAGCCAGAGTCAGCGGATTGAGGTCGTTTATCCTGCCCACTCCATTTGATGTCGTCCGGGCTGGGTGGGAAACGCGGGACCTCTTGCTGAACGCCATCGGCACCACGGTGTTGGCGACCGGGATCGGTTTGCTGTTTGCTCTCATAGCCGGGATCGGAATCGCCGCTCTAATTGATTTCTCGCCTCTGGCGCGTCGCGCCGTATATCCGATTCTGGTCGTGTCACAGACCGTCCAGATACTCGCCATTGCACCGATTCTGGTCATCTGGTTTGGGTTTGGTCTTGTACCGTCAATCTTGATCGTGGTGCTATTCTGCTTCTTCCCGTTGGCGGTCAGCACTGCTGACGGCCTGACATCCTCGGACCCGGAGCTGATAGCCTTACTCCGCGCTATGGGGGCGAAGAAATGGCAAATCTGGCGAATTGTTCGTATGCCTTCGGCTTTGCCATCATTCTTTTCTGGTCTGCGGTTGGCCGTAACCTATAGCGTGGTCGCGGCTACCATCGGTGAATGGGTGGGGGGTTCTCCCGGGTTGGGGTTGTATATGCTCCGGTCCAAGAACGCGCTGGCAACCGACCAGGTATTTGTTGCCATGTTCATCACGTCGCTATTGAGTATAGCCCTGTTCATGCTGGTCTATGGCATAGAACGGTTGGCTCTGCCCTGGTACTACTCCACGCAACGAACTGAGCACTGGGACGGGCCCGGCATCTATTAAACAGGGGAGGAAAATGAAATGAAACGTTGGTCACTGCTCATCGTACTGGCGATCCTCACACTGATGCCCATCGCGTGCGGCCGCGGAAATGAGGGTCTGACTCCGGTTACGTTCATGCTTGATTGGGTGCCGAACACCAATCACACCGGCATCTTTGTGGCGCAGACAAAGGGTTATTTCAAAGAAGCGGGTCTTGACGTCAAGATCATCCAACCCGGCGAGGTGCGCCCTGAGGCCGCAGTCGCCGGCGACGCTGCCGACTTTGGCATCAGCTTTCAAGAAATTGTCACGCTCGCACGCGCTGACAAGGTACCCATAGTTTCTGTCGCTGCAGTGTTGCAGCATAACACGTCCGGTTTTGCCTCTGCGGCCGGTAAGAACGTCAAGGGCCCCGCCGATTTCGAGGGTCTGCGCTATGGGACATTCGGTACGCCGTTTGAGGCTCCCACGCTTGAGGTCCTGATGAAACGCGCCGGTGGCGATTTCAGCAAACTCAAGATCGTCGAAATAGGTTTTTCCGACCCGTTGGCGTTGATTGCTGAAGGTCAGATCGACTTGGCATGGATTTTCTACGGGTGGCAGGGTTTTCAGGCACAGCAACAGGGTGTCGCTCTCAATGTGGTCATGATGGAAGACTACTTTGACTATATTCCTGACTACTACACCCCGGTCGTGATAGCGAGCGAATCCACCATCGCCGGCAAGCCGGAAGTAGTGAAAGCGTTCATGAAAGCTCTGTCACGCGGGTATGGATTCGCCGCCAAGAACCCGGCGGAGGCGGCCGATGTTCTGCTGGCCTCTGTGCCGGAACTCGACCCTGCGCTCGTGAAAGCAAGCCAGAACTGGCTTTCGAAGTACTATCAAGCTGATGCGCCGCGTTGGGGTGAACAGAAACTGAGCGTCTGGCAGGGCTACATCGATTGGATGGTCAAATACGGCATCCTGAAAACCCCCATAACGGCCTCGCAGGCGTTCACTAATGCGTTCCTGCCTTAGACTGGAGGCCAACTGCCCCCCAGGTGCCGGACGCCGTACGCTCTGGGCGTATCCAAGAGGCTGCCCCGCACACTGAGGAGTAGCATGGTAGCCAGGAAGATGCTCTTCGACGATTGGCCAGCACGCTATGATGAGTGGTTTGAAACGCCAATTGGAAGGGCGGTGAGAAAGCGCGAAGGTGAGCTGATAGGTGAGTTCCTGAGCCCCCAGGCGGGAGAAAGGGTGCTTGATGCCGGTTGCGGCACAGGAGTGTTCACACTGGATATTCTTGCCGCCGGTGCCTCCGTTGTGGGGCTTGACATCTCCGGGCCAATGATCGGTGTTGCACGTAAGAAGAGCAAGGGATATCCCTTCTCCGCCGTCCGAGGAGATATGCTGCATTTGCCCTTTCGCGACAACCACTTCGACAAGGCGGTGTCTATCACAGCTCTTGAGTTCATCAGAGACGCCAGGAGTGCCGTGGGCGAGCTGTTTCGTGTCACGCGACCCGGGGGCAGCGTGGTAGTGGCTACTTTGAACAGCCTCAGTTCTTGGGCTGTCCGCCGAAAAACAGAGCCCCAGGGTAACGAGGAAGACGTCTGGGAGAGTGCTTTCTTCAGGTCTCCAGATGATCTACTGGCTTTAAGCCCCTGCAAGGGCGTGGTCAGGACCGCTATCCATTTCGAGCAGGATGAGGATCCTGACGAAGTAGCGAAAATCGAGCGACTTGGCCGCTACCGGGGATTGCGTACCGGAGCGTTCGTGGCGGTCCGCTGGGAGAAACCATGATGAACTTCGCACGCGTGCCGCTGAGCCGCCGGTATCTCCCTACAACGGAGCCGGAGCCTGTCAGACGCGTTCCCAGTATTCGGAGCGGGACCGCCGTTTTGGCACAGACTGAGGTCCGTGCATCTGGTGCAAATGGAGCCACCCGATAATCTGCGATGACCACGCCACGCATCGAATTCAGGCATACCAGTAAGACCTTCTTCGGGATTCATCGCGCTGTCCCAGCATTAGAAGATGTCTCTTTCAGGGTTATGCCTGGCGAATTCGTTACCATCATTGGGGCAAGCGGAAGCGGCAAGAGCACGCTATTCAATCTCTGTGTAGGGCTCCAAGAACCCGACGAGGGCGAAATCCTGGTCGATGGAGAAAGCACAAGAAAGCGCGTGGGGATAGTGGGCTATATGCCTCAGCGTGACCTACTTCTCCCATGGCGAAGTGTGCTGGATAACGTCCTCATCCCATTCGAGGTCCAAGGGATCCCCAAAAGAGAATCGCGACAGAAAGCCCTTGAGATGCTTCCTCACTTTGGACTGGAAGCCTTTGAGAATGAATATCCCTCGGCGCTCTCCGGGGGCATGCGCCAGCGTGTAGCCCTCCTAAGAACATGGCTGATGGGGCGCTCTACCCTGCTCCTTGATGAGCCATTCGGTGCATTGGATGCCCTGACTCGCAAAGAGCTTCAAGATTGGCTATTGAGGGTCTGGCAGGAATTCGGGCGGACAGTGATGTTCATCACACATGATGTTGAAGAAGCCGTCTATCTCGCCGACCGGGTGATTGTGCTGAGCGCCCGCCCGGGCAAAATCAAACGTGAATTGAAGATCGATTTACCTCGCCCCCGGCGCCAGAGAATGATCGCAGAGCCTGAATTCGGTAGACTTGTGCGAGAATTACTCTCAGAGTTAGGGGTTGAGTGACCTTTCAATCTGCTCCTATGTGAGATGCGGATGGTTGTGCAGCGCTTCTTTGACATACTGTCTGTATTTGTTAAGAATAGGCGAACTCTTCGGCCGTGGAGCCTTGAACCATTATACCTAGTGGACGACGCCGGTGACAACTCCCACGCTGGGTTGTTGACCAGGCGTGTCTGCCCGGTGCCATTGGCGTTACCTGCTAGCAGGCTGCTGAAAAAGGGGCCCAAGGGTCTTTCTTGGGTGAAGGAGCATCTGAGTTTGGGCTCCCGGGGGCGCGTCCTGGAGGGTCTTGGCCTTCCCGAGAGGGCCTTCGCCGCCTTTTTTGAGCCTTATTTAGCCTCGGGGGGTACACTACGCCCCTTGAATGGTCTGCACGGCCACGGCCAGTCTCGCCATTCGGACCAGATTGTAGGCTGCCGCCGTTAGTTCCGCCCAGAGCTGATTGCGCGCTACCCCTTTGTATCGAA
>JAHKAY010000057.1 GCA_018825785.1 Chloroflexota bacterium
GCCGTCCGGGAGCGGGTCCGGCGTTACAGGGAGCGGGCCAGCCTGGAGAAGGAGGCCGAGGCCCTGGTGGGAAAGCCTAGATGAACCGGCCCCGGGAACAGCTCAAGGCCATGGCCCGGACCCTGCGCCAGGGCGGTGCCGAGAAAAAAGGAGAGGAACATGACCAAGGAAGATATCATAAAAGCCCTGGAGAATGCCGTCAAGGATGAGGGCGAGGCCGTCAAAGCGTACCAGGAGCTGGCCATCGGTTTCCAGGCCTGGGTGCTCACCCTGCCCTTCTCCGGCCAGAGGGATGAATACCAGCTCATGGTCAACAACACCCGTTTCATCCTGAGCGATGAGACCAGGCACAGGGGCGACTTTCAGAGGATGATAGCTAAGCTGGCACCCTGAGGTCCGGCGGCTCCATCCTGGCGAGGGCAGGTCCTACTCATTCAGGGGCAGGGGCCCGGTCCCCCTGGAGGCCTGCTCCTCAGCCTGCCACTCGCTGACCCAGCGGGCGAAGGTGGCCTGGTTGACGCCTTGGTTTTGTTTTCATCCTTCACCTTCTACCAGGTTATCAGGTTCCATCCTGCAGCTAGGTTCCATGTCTTCCCGCCGTAGCTGAGTGTGCAGGCCTGGGTGACACTTATCCAGTACCGCTGCCCTACGAGAAGCTCCTGCAGGTCCGATGGGGGATAGTAGGGGGCAGTGGGGTCAAAGCCGAGAGTGCCAGCCTCGTTCCAAACCCCCATCCCTGGGGACAAGTATGAGTAGATGGAGGCGAGCTGCTGAATTATGGGCCACCCGGGTGGGGGCGGGGGTGGGGGGGGCGGAGGTGGGCTGCCCACGGTCACGGACTGCCCAGTGTTGACGGTCTTGATGTAAGCCAGGGGGAACCCTGCGACGTTCTCGTAGAAGCGGAGGAAGAGGGGATAGACCCCTTCAGCCGCCGGCATCGTGATGCCGAGCTGCGTGCCCCAGGAGCCCGGCGGGATTGGGCCTATATCCCCTACCCCGATTCTCCCTGCTACCTCTCCGCCGGTATTGCCGGGGTTAAACGGGTAGGCATCGAAGTAGTAGTTTATGGTTCTGTTGGTGGGGTTGGTGATGTTGATGTAGGCTATGTGCGTGCTGCTGGGCAAGAAGGGTTGCACATTGCTGAACCAGAAGGCATCAAGGGTTATGTTCGGTGGCACCACCACCGCGGGCACGATGGTGTAGGTGCCCTCCACTACAAGAGTCTGCCCCGCCGCCACCGTCACGGTCTGCGCGGCCGGGGCCTGATAGTAGGCCACCCCTGGGGCGGGGTTGTCTCCCCCGGGCTTGTCCTCCCAGGAGATAGTGTAGGTCCCAGGGTAGAGGGTCCAGAGCACAGGGGCAGACCCCACCCAGGCCCCATCCACATAGACCTTCGGGGCGAGGATGGTACCGTACGGGCCGGCCAAGACGGGAACCGCTTTTATGTCCAGGGTCGCGGTAGCAGGCCCCACCAGCTCCCCATACCTCACAAGGTAGGCATCGTAGACCTGCTGGTACTCTGGCTGAGTTAGCTTCCCTGCGACATAGTCGCCCTCGAAGCGCACCCTCACCGCCGCCAAAGCGTCCAGGGTCAGCGACGCCGCTATGTCGCTGAGGTACCCCTCCACCAGGGAGGGGGGCACAACCGGAGGCGGTGCAGCCTCGGCCCTTTTTGATAAGGCTGATACGGCAAGAGCCGTTCCACCTACTACAACAACACCAAGGACTACCTTCTGCCCTCTGTTCATAGGTCCTCCTTTCCTCAGGAGCCGGCTTATGGGATTAACACGCTGTACTTTTGAGCATAGGCGCTGTAGAGGACCACGTACAGGTCATAGGTCATCTTGCCGGCTGTATAGTCCGCCTCAAACCTGTACCGGATGTTGTCCAGCTGTGCATACGTGGTGGCGGCGGCTATCTCTGCCAGGTACTGGTCGACAAGGCTCGGCGGCGGTGCCGGTGCCGCCTGGCCGACCCTGGTCAGAAGGAGCGCTCCCCCCCCCACAATCACCGTTCCCAGAAGAACTTTGCCTGCCGTTGTCATTTTTTCCTCCCTGCTAAGTATAGTCCACCGAGAACAAAAGTCCCGATGGCCACGATGGTCCACGGGTTCTCTACCAGCTTCTCTATGACACTCACAGCCTTCCGGATGAAGAGCCCGACAACCACGACTATCCCCAGGTAGAACAAGGCCGTCAGCACAGGGGCAAGGGCTAAGATGACGGCCACGACCGCTGCGGGGGAGCCCGTGAAGCGGATATAGCCGTCGTTCCCCTGGCCGTAGCAGTCCACCACCTTGATGTCTACTCCCTTTGCCCAGAACACCCCCTTCACTATGGCCTCCACCCCCCACGCGTCCATCAGGGGGCCTATCCCGGGGGCATGGAGAGAGAGTAAGCCCTCCGTGCCCACCGGCAGCTCGTCCAGGGTCTTCCAGACGTCGCCCTGGACGCCCTGGCTTGAAACCTGCGCTTGCGCTACCTGTTCCCAGCCCATTATGTTATCTCCTGATGGCCTTTACGAACTTCCCGAAGATCACGCCCCCGGCGGCAACCAGGAGGCTCCCCCCGGTGATGAGGGCGTAGCCCAGGTGTGCCCCCGTTGCCATCTCATAGCCTATCCCTGTCCCCACTAGGGCTATCCCGGCCAGCTCAATCCCTACAGCCAGGATGAAAAGGCGCCTGGTCATTTTATCCAGCCGGCCCTGGTGGCGTTGGTGGCCAGGGGAAGAATTTGTGGACGGCGCTTGCCCCCATTCCCACCACAACGCCCGTGATTACGGTGCCGAATACCGCGCTATCAGCCATGCCCACCAGGGGCAGGGCGTTGAGCTTGGGGTAAAGCGCAAAGGCCTCCCCCAACCCCATAGCGAGGGATACATAGGGCAGGAGCTTGTTGAGCCACGCCCTGTTCCACTGCCCCAGGAACGCTTCAATGACAGCCTGATTGAACGTCGCCAGGAACACCAGGATCGCCAGCAAA
>JAHKAY010000058.1 GCA_018825785.1 Chloroflexota bacterium
CTTAATTTTCTTTTTCATGAACACCTCCTTTTAGGTAGGTGTTCATGATACGTTGATGTTGTGGCTATTCGATTGTCAAAGAGCGTTTGTCCACGATGTCCTGAACGTAAAATTTGTCCACGATGTCCTGAACGTTGTCACCTAGCCAAGGGGAAAGGGGTCAGCGAAAAAAGGCTGTTTCAGGTGATCCGTTCAGAATCCCCAAACGACATGATTCAACTGCGCCGGATATTGCAGATGGTCGAACCATCCGTGAACTGGCCCAAGGCGGCAAGGCTGCTTTGGTACTGGAACGAGCGAAGCAAGCGCGATTTACTGGAAGAGTATTTTATGAACCAGTCAAAGTAAATCAATCTCTTACAAAGAAAGGAAACCACCATGGACAAGAACTTCATCAATTTCCACATCCTAATTTCCCACAGTCCTTCGTGCCTCAACCGTGATGATATGAACATGCAGAAATCGGCCACATTCGGCGGAAAGCGGCGGGTGCGCATCTCCAGCCAAAGCCTAAAGAGGACAATGAGAAAAAGTCCATATTTTGACAAGATGTTAGGGCAAAACTCGACACGAACAAGGGAACTTAACAATCTCTTTTCCCTGCTTTCAAAAAAAATGGGAGAGCACATTCCAAAAGAGTTAATCGAAAAGGCGATTTCTTTTCTGGCTGATAAGAGAGACGTAACGATCGATGAGAGTCGGGCTGATGCTGTTGCACCTTGGTGTTATCAAGAGGTTGAATGGTTCTGCAATCAGCTTCAAACAAACGAAAATATAATGAAATTGTGTGAGGAATTTATTTCGATAACCGGAAATAGCGACAATGACAAGAAAAAGAAGAGAAGCCTAATAAAATCTGTGTACAATATTCTTGAAAAAAATGAGCAATTGCAGGGCCTTTATTTGGCGTTAGAAAACAATATTGATATAGCGCTACATGGTAGAATGGCAGCGTCAGGTCTAATGAAGCCTCTCGATGGCGCTCTGGCCGTGGCCCATGTCATTACCACCCACACCGTAGATGCGGACATCGACTGGTTCACCGCCGTTGACGATCTGCAGGAGTTGGGCTCTGGCCATCTTGATACGCAGGAATTTTCCAGCGGTGTCTTTTATCGTTACGCCAGCCTCAACATATCCCAGTTGCAGGAAAACCTGGGAAACGCCCCCCGCAAAAAAGCCCTTGAAATTGCATCACACGTGCTTCACCTGATGGCGACGGTAGTGCCTTCCGCCAAGCAACAGAGCTTTGCCGCCCACAACTTGGCCGATCTGGCGATGGTATCCTTTTCCGATATCCCGGTATCCCTGGCGAATGCTTTTGAAGAGCCGATCAAACCCGGACCCGGATTCATCAAACCATCGGTCAAGGCCCTTCACGAATACTGGCAGGCTGTGCATCATGGCTATGGATTGAATGAGCGGTGCGCTGAATTTGCGATCGGCCATGAGCCGCCGGAAGGCATAACGGGCAAGAAGACCCTGGAGAATTTGAAAACGTGGGTGCAAGCCGATGGAGAGGTGTAAACCATGCGAGACTTTCTCATTCTCAAACTACACGGCCCCATGCAGGCATGGGGCGAACATACCTTCGAGGGACTGAGGCCGTCGGCCAATTTTCCCACCCGAAGCGGCTTACTGGGGCTTCTCGGCGCGTGCATCGGTATCAAAAGAAACGATCGCGAACAACTTCAACAACTGGCGGACAGTGTCGGCATGGCGGTACGGGTGGACGAGCGTCGCATGTCCCGTAGGGATGGAAAATCACGGACTTTACGGGTGGTGAAGATGACCGATTACCACACCGTGAAAGATGCCCGTGAGGATTACACAGGCCTGAAAAAGCATGACACCATCCAGACCTGGCGGGAATATCTGTACGATGCCGAATTTACCGTGGCGCTCTGGAATCAGCCGGATGCGGCTCTGAGTTTCGACGAACTGGAGGCAGCGATAAAGCGGCCGCTCTTCACACCCTATCTTGGACGGCGAAGTTGTCCGCTTGCACGTCCGCTGTTTGAAGCGCGGCTTAAGTCTTCGGATGTTTTGGAGGCGTTGAAAGGCATAGCGCCTCATGGCGGGACGATCTACAGCGAGGAGAAAATAGGCGACCGTATGAAAAGGGTCCGTAATGTTCCGTTAATTCACCAACCGCGCCAATTTGCCGGGCGCAACCTCTATATCCACGGAGGTGAACATGTATCTGAGTAAAATACTGATAAAAGGTTCTGCCTGCCGCAATCCCTACGAGATCCACCGGGCATTGTGGACGCTGTTTCTGGAAAATGAGGATGCCGGCCGTGATTTTCTTTTCCGTGTTGGGCATTCGGATCGCGATCATGCCGAGATTCTGATGCAATCGGTCAGAGAACCGGAACGATCATCTAATACGGTGCAAATATTGGCTTGCAAGGAATATCCGCTGCTGTTGTTTCCAAGGCAGCGGTTACGTTTTATGTTGATTGCCAACCCGGTAAAAACAATCAGTGATGAAATGGGACGTAAAGACACGGATGGCGAAACGAAGAAATGTCGTGTACCTCTTATCCGGGAAGAGGAGCAGCGGTCCTGGATAGAACGTAAGCTTCAGAATGCTGCATCACTGGAGATGCTTGCCATAGATCCTGTCTTTCCAATGAACTTCAGGAAAAACAGGGAAGATCGGATCGGGAAAATTCAGCCGGTTCGCTTTCAAGGCGTCCTGAAAATTGAGGAACCTGAAGCAGTAATGGAATTGGTCCAGAACGGCATCGGCCCCGCCAAGGCCTTCGGTTGTGGTCTGCTTTCATTGGCGAAGGTATGACCATGCCAATTTTGAAAACAGAAGAGAGGTCATCATGGAAACCAAAGTCGCTCTTTTGCGAGGCAGCGGTATCCGCAAAACGTTCCATAACAACGAATGGTGGTTTGTGATTGATGATGTGGTCGGTGTATTGACGGATTCCACAGATCCATCCGGATATATCAAGGATATGCGTCGTCATGACAGGGAGTTGTCCAAAGGGTGGGGGCAAATTGCCACCCCCCTTTGGATAGAAGCTGAGGGTGGAAAACAGAAGATCGATTGCGCCAACACCGAAGGCATCTTTCGCATCATCCAGTCCATCCCCTCCCCCAAAGCCGAGCCCTTCAAGCGCTGGCAGGCCAGGGTCGGCTATGAGCGGGTGCAGGAGATCGAAGATCCGGAACTGACCACGAAGAGGACGCGGGCGATCTACAAGGCCAAAGGTTATTCCGACGACTGGATCGAGAAACGGATGCGCGGTATCGCCGTCCGGGATAAACTTACGGATGAATGGAAAAAGAGGGATGTGAAGCAGGAGCGGGAACATGAGATTCTCACGGCGGAGATTGCAGAAGCGGCGTTCGGCGTTACACCCGGCGAGCATAAGCAGTTGAAGGGGCTGAAACGGGAAAACCTGCGGGACCAGATGACCGATCTGGAACTGATCTTCTCGATGCTTGGCGAGGCGGCAACCACCGAAATCACAAAGGTTGATGACGCGCAGGGCTTCGATGAAAGCAAAGTTGCTGCACGCAAAGGCGGAGAGGTCGCTGGAACGGCGCGAAAAGACCTGGAAAAGAAAACCGGCAAGCGGGTCGTCTCACCGGAAAATTACCTGAACGAGCCGGAGAGCAGGAAACGATTGAAATCGTAGAAATAACCAGGAGGCATTCACATGGCCAACAAAGCTCAGAAAACCGAGCATTCCGGCCCGAAGAAAGGGTCTGGCGCTTACTGGGGCCGGAAGAACGCCGCCAAGAAGGAATCCAATCGGGTGCGACGCGAGGCCGACAAAAAGGATTCGGATCCGGTTTCCACGAAAGGCTTGAAAAGTGGTCCCCATGAAGAAGAATGAAATGGAACCCAGGAAGAGCGAATTGATTCTGTACCAGACGGAGAACGGTAAAACAAAGGTCGAGGTCCGGCTGCAGGACGAGACCGTCTGGCTGAGCCAGAAGCTGATGGCCGAACTGTTTCAGACATCCGTTCCAAACGTCAACATGCACATCAGCAACATTTTTGTGGAAGGGGAACTGGCGGCGGATTCAGTTATTAAGGATTTCTTAACAACTGCCGCGGACGGCAAGAACTATCAAACCAAATTCTACAACCTCGACGTGATCATCTC
>JAHKAY010000059.1 GCA_018825785.1 Chloroflexota bacterium
CGAGGCAATTTCCGGCCGCTATGACCAAGCGGGCGTTGCTGCCGCAGCAGTCGAGCTCCTGTGGGTATCAGCGGACACCTTCGACGAAATAGAAGACGACGACACCGATGTCTGGTGGAGGAAGTGGGGCAGTCCTGTAGCTGTGAACCTCGCGGCCGGATTGATGGTGCTCAGTCAGCAGGCTGCGTTACGTCTGGAACAAAGTTTGGGACGTCACGTCGCTCGGTCCGCCCTCCAAGCTATCAACCATTTCATGTTGCGTTCGCTCGCAGGGCAGCACAAGGACCTTACTTTTGAACGGCAGGATCGGGTTTCCCAGCAGCGGTACCTTGCGATGGTGAGGGAAAAGTCAGCCTCCGTGATTGAGTGCTGTTGCTATTTGGGAGCGTTGGCGGCTGCCGCAAGCAAGAAATTTGTGGCCCGATACAGTGCCTTCGGGCGCAATCTGGGCGTGGCCGCCCAAATAAAAAACGACGCCATGGCCTTCCAGTCACCAGCAGAAGCAGCCAGAGACATTGCGAGAAAGAAGAAAACGCTCCCCATCATCTTTGCCTTCGCCCAGGCTAGAGGCGCTGATCGGAGGTTCTTGAAAGAGGCGTATTCTGGGCCGGGCACTCTTTCGACGGATACCATTGAAGGAATCCGCCAGACCGTGCTTCGGCTAGGAGGAGTACACTACTCCCTGGCAGTATCAGAGCTGTACAGGAAGAAGGCACTAGATGCATTGACGCACCCCAGCCTAGCAGGACATAATAAGGAGAATCTCATAGCTCTCGCGGACCTCCCATGAAGGTCGCGCTGACAACTCGGCAGAGTTCTTCCTTCACCTCTTGGGTAGGGGTTCGCGTCCTTTTTGCCGCACCTTTGCTTGCCTCTTTCGTCTTAGCAACCACCTTCTTCGTCGCTTCTGGCAATCGGTCATACATAGGTGTGGACCTGATAAGGCAAGGTGAGGTTTGGGTAGTGAGCCGAATCGACAGCGCGGGCCTAGCGAAGAACGCCGGCATTGAGCTGGGTGATATCGCCGTGCCAATCAAATACAGCTTAATGGAGGAACCAGTTAGCAAAGGAAGCATCATCAGGTCCCGCATGATTCAACAACTCCAGTGGGTTGACGCAGAGGGCAGGCTCAAGTCTATCTCTGTCTACGGAGTTCAGCCGCCTCTCCGCACGCAGCTAGAGTTGGTGAGCCTTTTCCTGTTGTGCCTGTCCTTTCTTGCATCAGGAATAACCGCTGTCTGGAAGAAGCCCGGTAGGGCGGCGACCATGCTATTTGGGCTGTTCTGTGCGATGGCAGCCGTGCTGGTGTCCTCCTACTTTGGCACAGAAAGAAGTGTACAGGGTGCATGGGAGGCACAGACCGTGGTCTTTATCAGCACCCCCTGGGTTCTCCTGCACTTCAGTCTTGTCTTTCCTGAGAAGAAGATGTTGTTGGAGAGGCACCCCCGGCTATTGTTCCTGATATACGCCCCGTCGGCACTTCTTCTTGCCGCCTTCTTCCTTGGAGGTAGAGAAGAAGCCGTATTCTACCCCTCCTTCAGGTCCGCAATCCTGGCCGCTACCGTCCTCGCTTTGCTGCTTGCTATTGTTAATGTCATACACAGCTATGCAACCTCACCATTGGTGAGGGCCAGGCAACAGATGAAGATCGCCCTTCTGGGCGCCACAGCTGGACTGTTGCCGTTCGTTCTATTGACTGCTATCCCGGAAATCGCCCTTGATCGCGAGTTGGTGCCGGCCTCCCTGGCCCTCCTGGCCACGAGCATCATGCTAGTTTCCTTCGCATATGCTCTGCTGCAAAAGCAGCTATTAGACGTTGATGCTGTTATCCAGCGCGGAACGGTCTATGCAGGCGCAGCCGTCCTGGTGCTCGCTGGGTACCTCTCTCTGACCTTTCTGGTCTTCTGGCTCTTTCCAGAACTTACCGAAAGGGGGCGACTTGCGGCCGTCGTGGCCATCAGTGTAGCAGCAGTCCTCTTCTTCAACCCGGCCAAGGAAAGAATTCGCAAGTTTGTTGACCAAGCATTCTACAGGGATAGATACGACTATGCAGCTGCCATGGGAGAGATAACTGGGGGCATCTCCCTTATTCCGGATTTCCGCAGTCTTGGCCACTTCTTGGTGGAAAGGGTGTCTAGGACCCTGGGGCTAGAAGGCGCACTCCTGTTTGTTCTCGACCGGAACGGGCGGATCGGGGCCACATTTGCCTCCGGTAGCTACGCGGCTCAGCAGACCCAGGCTCTCGGCCTCCTGTCTGAGTCTAGCCTCCGGGAGGACAATCTTTTCCCCAATCCAGCCCCAGCTGACTCCGGGGCCGCCTTCATCGTACCACTGAGGAGCAGGGCCAAGCTACTAGGAATGCTATTTCTTGGTCGCAAGATATCTCGAGCTGACTACACGGCCCAGGATGTTTCGCTCCTGTTCACCTTCTCACGTCATGCTTCCGCTGGTCTGGAAAATATCGAGCTCAAGGAGGAGGCCATAGCAAGAGGCCAGGAGCTCGAGAGGTTGAATACTCGTCTCCAAGATTATGCCTCCTCCCTGGAGAGAACGACTGCCACATTGCGCGAGGCCTACCTCCAGATAGGCAGAGCCCTGACCAAGGCACTAGAGACCCGGGACGCTTACACCCAGGGCCACTCGGCACGTGTCGCCAATTTTGCTCGCCTGGTGGGTTCTGAGCTAAGGCTGGCCAAAGATGAGCTGGACTCCCTGGAGCTGGCCGCAGAACTCCACGACCTCGGAAAGATAGGGACCCCCGACGGCGTGCTATTGAAGTCAGGCATCCTTGACCCTCAGGAAATGGCGGAGATCCGGCTTCATCCCGTGCGGTCGGTGCAAATCCTGAGTTCTTTGGAGTTCTTGCAGGACATCTTGCCCATTATTGAGGCTCATCACGAGTGGTATGATGGCGCCGGCTATCCCAAGGGTCTCCGGGGAGAGGAGATTCCTCTCGGAGCACGAATACTTGCCGTTGCTGATGCTTATGAGGCAATGGTGAGCCCGCGCCCTTACAGGCCAGCCTATTCAGCGGCAGAAGCCCTGGAGAGGCTGAAACGGGGTGCAGGGACACAATGGGACTCGCGAATAGTAGAAGCTTTCATAAAGGTGTTAGCTGCCCAGGAAAACGGCCAGGCTCCTGCGAGTTGAGAAAGCGGAGGGCGCGCTGTCTGCCGTGACGCCCCAATCTGCAATCAGCCTCACCTTGAGCAGAGGTCTCAATTTTCTAGCTGAGGATCAGCTACCCTCCGGGGGATTCGTGACCATGCTAGCGCGGCACGAGAATATGGCCCGTGCCATCCCCGTAACCTCTGTTTTTACCGCTTCCTTCGTCCTTCACGCTCTTGCACTGCTGCGGAACTGTGCTCCGGCTAAAGCTGTAGGGAGCAAGACCATCAATTTTATCCTGAAGGAGCAGGGGCGGGATGGCCTCTGGCGCGGTCTGGCTTCGCCAAAGGTTCCGCCCGATATTGATAGCATTTGCTGTGTTCTGGCATCGTTTGGAAAATGGAATGTGACGCTAGACTACGATCTCTTCATTCGGCGGCTTCTTGGCTATCGCCTGGATGGAGGAGCATTTTTCACCTTCGTTCTGGACACAGACCCGGGCATTGTGCCCCTTCAGAACGACATAGACTGGGTGGTCAATGCCAACGTCCTGTTCTTCTTCTCCAGCCTGGGACATCAGCTACCCGAGGTGGAGGCGTATCTAGAAGAGGTGGTTGCGCGGGACCTCTTCACAGGGGGAAGCAAGTATTATCCCTCTCCTTTTGCATTCACATATTGCCTGAGCCGTGCCGTGGTGGATGGCAGGGCCCAAAGGCTGGCAAAGCTGCTGGATAGATTGTCTTGGTATGTGCGCTCCGCCCAAGAGTCTGATCCAGGATTTGGGTCTCCGCTAGACGCTGCTCTGGCAGTGGCCACTCTGGTGAACTGCGGCACTGAGCCTCATAGGCTGGAGAAGGCTGTGGGCAGATTGGTGGAGATTCAGGAAAGGGACGGAGGCTGGCCCCTGGCGTGCTTCTTTGAAGGCCCGCAGGGCTACTACTACGGTTCCCGGGCCCTGACCACGGCGGTAGCAATGGAGGCACTGGCAAAATATCAATCAAGGCAACCTTAGACGAACGAGGCTTGCTGAAGCTAGCCATGAGCTTCACCCGACTTGGGCAACCAAACAAAGCAACAATTCTTACCCATCTTCTTTGCTGTGTACATGGCCCAATCGGCTGCCTCAACCAGGTCTTTGGCTGTCATGGTATTGCCCTGATAGGCGGCACAGCCGATACTCACAGTCAGCGAGTATTGGCGTCCATCGCTGCCAACAACCGAATGAGCAGCCACCGCCTGCCGGACCCTCTCGGCAGCCATCCTGGCTCCAGGGGCATCGGTCTCTGGTAGGATCACAGCAAATTCCTCGCCACCATAGCGAGCCACCACATCAGCTGTTCTCAGAGCGCTGGCCACAACTGTAGCAAGGTTTTTCAACACCAGGTCTCCACACAGGTGACCATGTGCGTCATTGAACTGCTTGAAGTCATCAATATCAATCATAAGCACGGCTAGGGCATGCCGGTAACGCCTGGCTCTTGCTACTTCCTGCCCCAGCCTGAGCCAAAAATGGCTATTATTCGGCAGGCCAGTGAGGCTGTCCAGATTTGCGAGCTCCAGCAACTCATCCCTGTCAACCTCATGAAAGGCTTGAACAGTGGCCTTCAAGGCGGCATCTAGCGCAAGCCCAAGCCATTCTAGCTCGCGGGCCTCAATATCTTTGATCCCCACCTCCTCAGTGAGAAGTCCTAGTATCACTTTGCGTAACGAAACGTAGTCCTCAACCACATCGGCCAATTGGAAACCTTGGGCTTGGCGTAGCTCGCCGAGGTAGCTAGCCTCGCGGTTGACGATGGCTTGACACTTGAAGCGGGAAGCTGAGTCTGGGCTCTCCAAGACGCTGATGACTGCCCCCAGTAGGTTCACAGTGTTGGCTCGGATCTTCCGTACGCTTGCCCTCCCATGTCTCTCACTGGCCGGGGTCTTTTTCGCTCCGCCGCCCAGCGCTCCAGTATGAGTTGCTTGTTGGCTCTCAGCACATTGGCGATCATGTTGGTGTTCCTCTAACCCCAGGCTCATGAGAGATGCACGTAGTGTTTCTGGCAGCATACACCGATCAACACTGGCTACAGGGCCCGAAGGTGCGGAAGTCGGCTACCCTGAGCTTCTAGGGCGCTTGAATTATTGTAAGCCCTAAGGGTGGCGAAAACAATATTCCTATCTGCCAAACACTACGGTTGACCCGAGTGGCTCCCCGGTCAAGTGCCTCCCAATCTGAGGTGGGCCCGACCACCCGCCGCCGGGGGGTGCTTAGGCTGGGCCCGGCTGCCCCCGGTCGGGGCAAGCTAGACACTGACTGGGCCAAACGATACGCTAATTTGTGTGGTTAGTCTGCTTGGCATTGGCAATGAGGTGAAAGTCCGCCCTTCTGGGGGGCCTGCAAGTGTTGGTACACCCCGCACGGGGCTGTGTGAGAAGGCCGCCATTGGCAACACAGAAAGGGGGGGCAAGATGCACCCCCTTTCTGTGTAATTTTGTAGGTGAAATTGGAGCTATGGCACCGTGGCACTGCTGCTCTTCTGCACCCCATCCCAGACGAAGTCGGGGTGGATGACGTCAATGACAGTGAAGGTGAACCCTGTGCCACCGGCTGGTTTGAGTACTTTGTCAGAGAGAAGTGTCACCCTGCCGTTGGCGTCAGTGACACCAGAATCGGCGTCTGCGGTCGCCCCACTCCACTGTCCAGACACGGCAGTACCCTGGACAGGCTGCTCGTTAGCAACAATAGTCACTGTAGCTTGACCTGTGTAGTTCACCCCCTGCTTGACCAATATCACATTCACGCTTCCTACATTCATCGTCGCCGCTTGGGCAGTGGTGAAGGTACGGTCCTCTGATGAAGCCGAATTCCCGGCGGCGTCCGTGGAACTCGCCTGGTAGTGATAACTGGTCGCCGGCGAGAGGCCGGTCAGGGTAATGCTGTGGCTGATGACCAAAGTCGGATTGGAAACTGACGAGACGTAGTTGGCATCCAGGCCATAGTTCACTGTGGAGTCAGCGGGCTCATCCGTTGTCCAGGTAATAGTGGCAGTGGTTGCGGTCGTCGTTTCCCCCACTCCCGAGATGCTCGGTGGGGTGGTGTCTATGACCCAGGTCCATGAGGCGGGAGTGGAGTCTTCATTGCCCGCCTCGTCCCTGGCTTTGACCCCAAAGGCGTGCGTTCCCTCGCTCAGGCCTGTATAGCTGGTGCCCGTGGCCGGGTCCCAGGCTGACCAGTCACCCCCGTCCAGGCGGTAGGAGTAGACCAGGGCCCCCACCGGCGTCACATTGTCGCTGCCGGTCCAGGCAAAGTTTGCCGAGGTGCTGCTAGTGACGCTGGCAGGACCGCTCAGGATGGTGGTATCAGGTGGGGTGCTATCCGGGCCCGGGGCGGCGGGCATTACTGCCGCGTAGGCATTAATTCGCTTGATGCTGTAGGTAGACCACATAGTGCCTGCCTGATCAGCCGTGCTCTCTATACGCTCTCGGACACTCCCGTTGGTCTCATACCCGGTTGCCCAGACCAGGGCTGCCAGCCCTGCCACAAAAGGGGTCGCCATGGAGGTGCCGTTCAGCGAGCCATAGTTTGTGGTCCCCATTCTGTTTTTGTGATTGGGCAGGGTGGAGTAGATGGCTACCCCGGGGGCAGCCACATCCACCCAATTGTTGTCGTAATTGGAGAAGCTGGCCTTAGCATCACTCTGGTCGGTGGCGGCAACGGCGACGCAGTTGGCATAGTAGGCAGGATACAGGGGGGCAACGCTGTTATCGTTCCCCGCCGCTGCTGCCAGCACCACACCCTTGTTCCAAGCGTAGCTCACTGCGGCTTCCAGGGTGGAGGAGGACGAGCTGCCCCCCAGGCTCATATTGATCACCTTCGCTCCGTTGTCCGCTGCCCAAGTGATGCCGCTGGCAATCCAGCTATAGTATCCCGAGCCAGTATCGCCCAGAACCTTTCCATTCATAATGACAGCATTGTAGCCAACACCAGCGACGCCTATTCCATTATTGGTGGCAGCAGCGGCAATGCCCGCCACATGCGTGCCATGACCGTAGAGGTCATCAACGGTGCGACTCGAAGTGAAATTTCTGTTGTCAACAATCTTGCCTGCCAGATCTTCATGGTTCTGGTCAACGCCGGAGTCCAGAATGGCGATTCTTATCCCGTCGCCCCTGCTTATGTCCCAGGCATCCGGGGCCTGAATCTTGGCCATGCCCCACTGGCTGCCAAAATAGGGGTCATTGGGCACCTCAATAGCCTGGGCGACAAAGTCAGGCTCAGCAAATTCCACTGCTCTTACACTTCGGTAGGCATTCACTTTCTCGGGGACCTTGCCGGCGGGGACTCTCACCACCTTCACGCCGAGCTGCCTTATCTCGTCCACCACCTCGCCGCCATACCTGCCGTGAACCTCCCGCTGGGTCGCCTCGTCCGTTCCAGCCTTGAACTTGACCAGGACCCGGTCGGGGGCAAACCCCTGAGCATCCTGCCCGGCGGCGGGAGCCGCAACAAACAGGGAGAAGCTCAAAATCAGCGAGAGCGCCAGGCCAATTCGGAACGGCTTCACGGGACACCTCCTTCCGTTATCCTACCCGCTCGGTCAATCACCCGATGCAATACAACCCTCCCCTTGCCGTCGGTGTGATATTCAAAGTCTGAAAAGCCGTCGGAAAGCACCAAGCGGTAGCCCGGAGTCACCACTTGGGCATACGCTCTGCCTGCCCGAGGGGAGCCGATGCTCGTATCCGGCCAGCTTACGGCTTCAACTTGCTTCAAGGCCACCTTCTCCTGTGGGACGTGTCCTGTCTGGGCCAAGTGCCTCTTTGCCCGGTCTATGATGCCATCCAGACTATCCATGGTTCATGGGCCATCCGACCCGAGTATAGGGGTCACCCTGAGCGGGTGTCAAGAGAAGATAGTCCCATTCGCAACTGGTACCAGAATGGGGAGCAAGACTGAATTGTTGCAGGAGGTGCCATACGAGCGCAGAGCTTCACTCTCAGGGCCAGTTGAGGTGACAAATGCGAGTTTCGTTGCATCAAGCGCCCAGCGTCTGCCCTGACTGCACATTCTTAGTTTTCGTCAAATGTGTCCTTGCCCCAGCCAAGTATTTCACGATATTGTTAGATTCTTGGGCGGGGCTCGTTCAGAGTATGGCAAAGCATAACGCGCCCCGGCCACCCTATTTCGAAGTTGACAGACTATAATTCAGGGGATAGGATTCCATAGACGGACAGGATCAAGACAGGAATGAGAGTTCAATGCAGGCGGAGTTGATCTACAATCCTTGTGGTGGACAGGTGGTCGTCAGGCGTGAACTTGATTATGTAGTTGCTTTGTTGAGTCGCTGCGGGTGGTCTGTCGCGTTGCGAGAAACCAGCAAGCCGTTCGAAGCGACCGAGCTGGCCCACCGTGCTGTCCGTAGAGGTGCCAAGGTAGTTATTGCGGCCGGTGGCGACGGCACTGTCAATGAGGTGGCCAATGGATTATTGAACACCGACGTGGCACTGGGGGTGCTTCCTATGGGAACGACCAACTCGTGGGCATTGCAGATGGGTATCCCAGCATTGAACCCAATGCTTCCGGGCACGAAAGTGGTCAAGCTGATTGCTGGTCTGGAGGAACGAATTGCACGCCCGTTACCTGCCAACTACTACCGAAAGGTGCTATTGGACGCTGCGCGAGTGCTCGTAGAAGGACGCACCGTTGCAGTAGATGTGGGCGAGCTCTCTGGTCGCCACTTCTTAATGTGGGCAGGTATCGGGCTAGATGCAGCGGTCACGGAAAGTATATCGTTGAAAGAGAAAAGGGCATTAGGCTCTTGGGCTTACGTGTTCACTGCAATCAGGTCAGGCTATCGATACTCTAGCACCGATGTTCGCCTCAGTCTGGATGGAGAGGTGGTAAAGACCAGCACGCCATTGATTGTTGTCAGCAATATTCAACTTTATGGAGGAGTGATGTCGATTGGGGCTAAGGCTTGTGTGAACGATGGAAAGTTGGATGTGTGCGTCTTCAAGGGAGACGGTTTCTTCACCTTTGTGCAGCACGCCTTGAACGTGCTCTCGCACAGACATATCCGAGACCCGAAGATAGAGTACTATCAGTGCAGTGAAATAGTTATTGAGTCAGCGTGCTCACTGCCAGTCCATTTGGATGGTGAGCCTTTTACGAAGACACCTGTCGCTATTTATACAGTACCCTCATCATTGAAGGTCATAGTGCCGAAGATTGTGCCTGGCAACTTGCTTGGCTAGAACAATCTGGCTTTCTGTCTAATGACCGAGTTTGAATTCGTGGTGGCTCACCTAACTGGACCGATGTCGAACCTTTGGCGGCCTGACCTAGTCGCCCACCTCAAAGGACTGGGCGCAAAGGTTCCGCTCTCTGAGTGGGCTTTGGAATCAGCCCTGCAGGTTCCGGTTCTCTCCAGGGCTGTACAACGATGGGAGCCGAGTCAATGGCATTGTAGAACTTTGACCAGGCCCTAAGGCTGGGGGAAGGGAGACCTGGCAGGGATGTCAGCGATAGCATCGTCCCTCAGGCCCTGTCTTTTCTCCGGGCCCGGGACTGCCGCCCCGCAGTCTATCAGCTCGCTAGGCGTCTAGCCTTGCCAGATTCGAACCGCACCTTCACTGTCATCCCGGCAACGG
The DNA here is from genome assembly GCA_018825785.1 of Chloroflexota bacterium. Classification (NCBI taxonomy): domain Bacteria; kingdom Bacillati; phylum Chloroflexota; species Chloroflexota bacterium. Next base: position 9,742 of record JAHKAY010000059.1, read on the forward strand.
CTAATCCGGTGAACTGCTCCACCGAGGCCTTTATCCTCTGTTGCAGTTCCTGGCCTACCTCCAGCACAGGACTTCCAAAGGCCAGCGAGACATGGCAGGCGAAGCTGAGCCCATCAGCACCAAGACCCACGCCACAGTGGATGCGCCGCACACCGGGTATTTCCGCCCCCACCCTCTCGGCCAACAAACAGAGGCTCTCACGCTCAATGGTGATGTTTCCCGCCTCATCCTCCGAGATGGTGATGGGTGGGGAGTAGCCCAAGACCCTCGCCTCTGCAAAGAGATAGCCCGCCATGCCCACCAAGACAGCAGCTGCTATCAGCACGGCCACCGCCCGTTGCGAGCCGCCCATGCCTGCCAGAACACCCAGTTCGTGGCTGAAGGCCTGCCCGGGCAATATATCTGCCGAAGCTATCCCGGCGGACACAAGAAGAACAATCACCGCCACGGTGGCTATCAGCAGGACAAACGTAATGGCGGCCATCCGGTGTAAGGTGTCCAACAGACCGCTCTCTGACCGGGAAGGGGGCTCTACGCCACCCTAGGGTGCGGGGCCTGCTCAGGGAAATCAATTGCGACGATGTTCAAGTTGACCTCTTTGGCCACGAGGCCGCACAAGCTCTGCAGCCTCTCGGCCACATTCTTTCTCACCCTGTCTGCTACGTCAGGGATGTTGTGACCGTAGAGGACAGTGATGCTCAGGTCAACCATGGCTTCTTTCTTCCCCACTTCCACCTCCACACCCGGGGTCTTGGCACCACCCGCCCCCAAGCGCTCTACTATGGACCTCCTTATGGAACTGGCCCCCAGCTTGGATACCCCCTTCACCTCCCGGGCAGCTACTCCAGCGATGTTCGCCACCACATCATCGGCGATGTTGGTGCTTCCCCCTACAGCTTGTTCCGTCACTGCTCACCTCCGTCTTGACTTTGTTCAGCGGCACCGCCGCCCTCTTTTAGCTTGAGCCCCACTACATTGATGTCTACGACCTTGGTGGCCAGATTACAACGCCTCCGGAGCGCCTGGGCGACATTCTGTCTTACCCGGTCCGCCACCTCGGGGATTCTATAGCCATAGACAACCGACAGAGACAGATCAACGGAGACCCCATCCTGGCCCACCTTCACCCTCACCCCCTTGGTTCTCTCCTCTGCGTCCTCCAGGGCGTCTGCCAGGCGTCCTGCCAAGGAGGCTTCTCCCAGGCCATGGACCCCTTCTATCTCTGCGGCAGCGACATGGACAATACTTGCCACGACCTTGTCCGCTATAATGATGTTGCCGCCCACCTTGCCTTCCAGTTTAGCTCTATTCCCTGCTACCTGTCAAGCCTGTGCTCGTTCAAGCCCCCATGGAATAACGTGGCAGGTGACATGGCCTCGTCCCACGAGGCCGTTACATCCGCCGGGTCGCCTTTACCAACGGACAGAAACCCGAGACCGGCAGGCGCTTGGTATTTTCCCCTCGCATCTCCACACCCGGGTCGGTCACTCCCCGGCTCAGCGCAGGCGGTCTACGGCAACGAATATTCCGAGAGCCAGGGCAAGAAGCAAAAGGGGTGCCCGGAAGATGAGAAAGATTGCCCCTTCCAGGGAGGAAGTGTGGGCCAGGAAGAAGGCTGGTGTCAGGCTGAGGGCAGCGATAACCTCGAGGGCACAACCCCCCTGCGGCGGTTTACCGCGGCTGACCAGTTCAGCAATGGCTAGCTCTGTCCACAGAAGGGAGGAAGTCAAACAGGGAGAGATACAGGCTGCGCAAGAGGACGCCCCAGACTGTGCCTGCCGTGAGGGCTAGGCGCTATGGGGGGTCTTGATGCGCCATGTCGACCATTTCCCCGGTTACACGATAGATGACCCACTCGCAAATATTGGTTACCCTGTCAGCAAATCGCTCCAGATTGTGTGCCACCCATACGAGCCGGGTAGCCTGCGTAATGACCTTTCGGTCCTGGACCATAGAAAGGAGCAATTCACGGAAAACGCTATCGTACAATGCATCCACGTCGTCGTCCAAACGATATATTCGTTTAGCCTTCTCCACATCTCTCTCCTTGAAGGATTCGACGCTCCCCCGAAGCATCTCTAGCCCTCTGCCGGCCATTCGAGACACGTCCATCGGCAGCTGTAAGAGCGGCTGCTCGCCTATCATCAAGGTGATATTGGCAATGCCTTCGGCATAGTCACCGATACGCTCCAACTCGGTGATAATGCCAAGCACGGCAACTATCATTCGCAAATCCTCAATCTTGAGAAAGCTAGTGGCGATGACGCGCATACACCCTTCCCGGATTCCAAATGCCCTGTAATCCAGCCGCCTGTCATCCTTGACTATCTCGGCGGCAAGTGCCATATCCCTCCTCTGAAGGCATTCCACAGACCGCTCAATGGCCCTTTCTGCCATGTCTGCCAAAGACAACACACCGTTTTCAAGCTCTCGCAGCTTCTCTTCCAGGTCCACCTCGGGCATCTTGATGACCGCCGCCTGTCGGTCCTTGCCCTGATACTCACTCATACCTGGTTGGCGAACCCGCGTATAGGATTCTTCCAGTTCCCTTCTTACCCCCCTAACCATCAACTTCATATGGATGCGGTCTATGATCTCGAAGAACACCCATTTCAGCAGTAAGCTCCCTAGGCCAAGATAGAACCATACGAAGGTTATGAAGGAAGGTTGGCGCCAGATTGTATACATGACCTTGGCCCAAAGCAACGAAAAACCGACGCCAAAGACGACCTTGTAAAGATTGACACCCAATCTTGGCAACTTCACTACGACCTGCCTACGCGTATTGTTATGCTGGCCCGGAATGCCTAGACATTATACCCGCTGAGCAACAAGCCTGGCAAAAACGAAACTGCAAGCTTCAGAGGTAGCCGCTTCCGTGGCTGCCTCACGGGCTTACCAGCCATGAACTTGTCGGAAAAGCACTGGTTTGAAACTGCTGCAGGACCGGCCCGTCTATTGCTTCGATTCCTTGGTCTGATAGGGTGCTTTCCAGGATAGCGGGGAAGCGTGGAGGGTAGAGCTCAAAAAGGTAGTCATACATCTTCAGGAGGAGACGCTCCACATTGCCAGCCCGCAGCCGCAGGCCGTCGGACCCTGAATGCTTCTCGCCCTCATCGAGCGTGCCCTCTGCTATATGCCCCCTCTCTGAGCCAAGCAAGGCTCACTCTCGCCTTTGCGGGTGCATCGATGGCAGACTGATAGGAGTCAATTATCCAGCTCAACAACAGGACAGAAAGTCTCATGAGGCAGCTCTTCATCTTCCGGCGACGCGCTTCAAATAGTGCATTGAGGTGAACCCATAGCGGAGGACCACGACGAGTCTGCAGCAATGTTGTGATATGACCATCTTCAGACTTACTGCCCGGGCTTATGCCTGTACGGATAATCCTCCAACCAGTTCTTTATAGTCCCCTTGGATACCCCCATTTGCCTGGCTATCTGCCCCAGTGATAGTCCCTCTTGTCTGAGCTGCTTGGCCTTCTCAATCCGCTGGCTAAGCGGCGTTCTCTCCGGTGCTCTGGCGGTTACCTCTCCCCCGGTGGCAAAGATGTGGCTTACTCTCTCGCTCCAGAATGATGGCAGGGAGTTCTCCACTAGCCCAGCGAAGTCGCTATCCGGGGCATAGACGTAAGCCCACTTCTTCTTGTCGGCTGAATTGACTCCGGCAAAGGCTTCCTTGGCATTGGCTGCAATCTTGCTCAGTTCCCGTCTGTCAAACTCAAGCTGCATAGCACTCATGTCTTTGAACACTATCACATTGGCTGAGCTGGCTATGTTCTTATCCACCTGTCTGGCTTCCTGTGAAACGAAGATCATAGTCTGATTTCGTTGCCGGCTGAGGTTGACGATTCGAGACATTTCCACGCTGTCGGCCGTCATACTGCGCCTGGCATGGAATGCGAGATAACCTTCATCCACCAGGACAACAGAGTCGGGCGGGACATCTTCCAGTTTGACTGCTATCCCCACCCAATTGGGCAGATACTTGGAGGCATCTCTAGGAAGGCCAACAACATAGACGCTAGCTATCCAGCGAAGATGCTCAAGCAACCGGTAGCCAAGAGTGCTCTTTCCTTTCCCTCTTCCACCCAAGATCAAAACAATCGAAGGGTGGCGGATGAGCTTCAGCCACTTGCACTCTTCAATAGCCTGAGGGACCGGACACAGCTTCGGTTGCGGAGAGATCAAGCCGACCAGTGTAGATCCTCCAAACGTCTCGTTGATGGCTTTCTCAAAGATGTTTGCCAGGTCCATGTTGGCGACGTTGCTACGCGTGGGGGAGGAGACTTGAGGAACTAGAGGGGCTGCAAGCGCTTGAGGCATTTGCACCCGCCAGGGCACTGGCCAGGTCATGGGGCTGTATTCTCCCGGCCTCGTCGGAGGAAGGTCAGGATAGCCATTGTGGTTAGAGTCACTTGTCGGCTGGCCTAACTCTCTTAGCATGGCATAGCCAAGCCACGCGAGGACGCCCCACTTCAAGATGTCTGTTCCCTTCATGTACGGTCACCTCCTTTTCCGACGTTCAACACGGTTCAACCAGATTGGAGAATTGAACACTGTCCGTTCAACTCCGTTCAATTGAACAGGTGATTTGAACGCCTTTTTGAATCCCAGATCTTCCCTCTCCGGCCTCAATGCTTGTCCCTTCGTTACGTCTCTTACATGTTTGCATGCCGTGGAGATTGAAGATGAAGCTGAAAGTTCTACCTACCGTGCGGCACCGCCCACCATATTGTACAATACGGGGAACTGATACCCCCTCCTCAGTCAGTCCCTTCGGCGGCATCGGTATCGTGTAAGTCACCATTACCTGGTCACCTGTCACTTTGACCTCCCTCACGAAGCTTCGGATGAACGCTCTCCTCTCGGTGAGCGGGCTCTCGCCCAGGAGAGCCCTCAGGTCCTCGACGAACCGCCTCACTGTCTCTTCGTCGGCCAGTTCAAGGTGGCGGTCGGCCAGCAGGGCCTCCAGCTCCCACTTCGCCGCATTCAGTTGCTTTTGCCTTTCCCTGAGTTGCTGTATCCGCGGTGAGAGGTCGTCCATGGTCAGCTTGCCTGTCTCCAGAGCATCGTAAAGCCGCTCCAGGCGCTGGTTGACATCGGCAATCTCGGCAGCCACCGTTTCTAGCCTGCCGCGGTACTCCGCACTCGCGGCATCCATTTCCTCATTGACCAAGCGCACCAGTTCCCTGAGGTTCTCCTCGGTAAGGATGCGCTCCTTAATCTTGTCGATGACCAGCCCCTCGAACTTGGGAGCGGGCAGATACTTCGTGGGGCACATCTTCGGACCCTTCTTGAGCAGCGTGCCGCAGACGTAGTAGGCGAACTTCCCGCCCTTGGCGTCCTGCCCCACAAGGGCCTTGCCGCAGTGGCCGCACCGCGCCAGACCGCTCAGCAGATAGCGGCTCGACGTCCGGCGTGGGTGGACAATCCTGGGCCCGCGGTCGGCAAGCCTCTTCTTTACCGCCTCAAAGGTCTCCCTGTCTATGATTGCGGGCCAAGCGTCCTCAACCCGGATGGGTGGCAACTTGCGGATGCTGGTGCGCTACAAGAAAGGCAAGCTCCCCAGGGAGCTTGAAGAAAGCGTCTTCGCCCGCTGTCAACGGGCCGTAGCAGAATACCTGGCCAGCTAGGGAGCTAACGGGCTGGCTTTTGTTTTTGTCCATCAGCATGACCACCATACTAACCCGGTCCCCTGTCCAGGCCGGGGGCGACGGCGCAGCGGCACGCCTGGAGGCGTTCCTGCCCCTCATCCGTGCCACCGGCCGCCGCTGGGCCCGCCGGCTCGGACGGGACGGGGCTCTGGCCGAGGACCTGGCACAGGAAGCCGCGCTCGCCCTCTGGCGGGCTCTCCGGGAACGCCCCGACGCCCCTGCGAGCTACCTGAAGGATGTTGCCGACCACGCAGCCCGGGATGCCCTGGAGCGAGGGAAGTCAGTGGACCGGCCCCTGCCCCGGGAGCGGCAGCGCACCTGGCAGGTGGCCAGCCTGGACGCCCTGATGGAGGACGAAGCGGGCTGGGAGAGCATAGAGGGGAGCCTCATCCGGCGCCGGCACCACGGGGAGCTGCCCAGCCCGACAGAGGAGGTGGCCCTGGCCAGCGTGCTCTACCGCGACCTCCGGGACCGCCTCACCCTCCGACAGCGGGAGGTCCTGGAGCTGCGGCTCCAGGGCTACACACGGGAGGAGATCGAGGCCAGGCTGGGACTCGGTCAGACCCGGGTCAACACCATCATCACCGTCATCCGGCACAAAGCGCGGCCCCTATGGGAAGAGGAGCCGGCGCCGACCCCCGAACCCGCCTTCATCACCACCGGTGAGCTGGCCCAAAAGCTGCACCTCAGCCGGGTGCACGCCATCCGCCTGTGCCGCCAGGGCAAGGTCCCGGGCGCCCAGCGGGTCGGGAAGCGGTGGCTGATCCCCCTGACCTGGTGAGTTGGCGGGGGCCACCCCCCGCCCCACCGCGGTCTTCAAAGCTGGAAAACGGGGTTTCTCGGAGGGGAGTGTACTCTGCCTCGGGGAGTCGGGGCCTCGGCCAGTTTCGGAGCGCTCCAAAACTTTATGTCCTGTCGTTTCGTTGCAGGGGACTGCCCGTGCTGGACCTGCAAATTGACTTTGGGACATCCACCTCCTGCAACCCTGGAAGAGATGCGCCGGCAAGGACGCCCTGGGAGTGGGATTCTAGCTCTGTGCTGCGGGGATTAGCAAGACCGCACCCTGAGACTCTGACCAGAAACTGCCGAGCGTCAGAGTGGCACTTCTATTTCTATTGCTGTCCCTTGGCCTAACTCTGATTTAAGACTGAAGTCACCCCCAAGTAGCCGCACCCTTTCTGCTATTCCGGCGAGACCAAGCTTCCCGGCATGGGTCAGGTCGCCCACCTGCTCTGGGAGTTTGAAACCCTTGCCGTCGTCAACAACCGAGACCCTTGTCTTCCCTTCGCCAAATTCTGCAGTCAGCTGCACTCTGGAGGCCTGGGCGTGCCTGCCAGCGTTTCTCAGTGCCTCCTGAACAATGCGAAAGATGAGCAGTTCCGCATCCGCTGTAAGACGTCGTTCGCTGCCCAGGACCCCCATCTCCACCTTGATTTGATACTGTTTTTCTGTTTCACCAGCCAGCCAGCGTAGGGCTGGAACCAGGCCCAGCTCGTCAATCATGGGGGGCCGGAGGTCCTGACTGAAGCGGCGCATCCCCTCCACGCCCTGGTTGACCTGCTGTTGCAGCCGTAGCAAGAAGCTGGCGAAGTCGTTGGGCAAGCCCTCCTCCTGGCGCAAGAAGTTGTCCAATTGCCGTGAAACGGCATAGAGGACCTGAGCCGTATCGTCGTGAAGCTCTCTGGCGATGCGTTTCCGCTCCTCCTCTTGAGCCTTGACAATCTGCCCGAGATAGAAACGCAGGTTGTCCTGCATCCTGCGTTCAGCGGTCACATCCCTGGCAATATGCTGGAACCCCTTTGGCTTCCCGTCTTCTGTGATAAGATTGGTTGTCAGCTGCAAGATTGCTTCCGTTCCATCCCTTCTAACCAGCCGCTGTTCATAGATTTGTTCCACGGTTTCCCCTTCAAAGAGCTTGCGCCTGATGCGTCCTGCCAGGTCGAGGCTTTCCTTTGAAAGGAAAGTCCTCACATTCATTCTCATCAGTTCTTCAACGTCGTATCCCGTGAGCTTTGACATCGCTCTGTTGGTTGCTATGATGTCGCCTCGGAGGTCGTGGACCCAGATGGCATCGTTGGCATTCTCAAATATCTCTCGGTACCGCCTCTCCGAGGCCAGGGCCCGCTGCGTGGCTGAGCGCTCCCGTTCATACAGTCGGGCGTTTTCAATGGCGATGCCCATTTGACCGCCAATGGCGCCAAGCAGGTCCACCTCCACTTCCCCAAACGCGCGAGGCCGGCGGTTGCCCGCACAGAGGACACCCACGACGCGCTCACCGACGGTCAGAGGCGCAATGAGCTGGGCCTGTATCTTCATCTGCTTCACCGCCGCGCTGGCATCTTTGGAATCGTAGGCCTCATCCTCCACCATGATGGGTTCGCCTGTCTCAGCCACCCTCCCGTAGAAGCCTTCGCCTACCTTCACCTTGCCTACCTCTGCGGCGAACTCCTCAGAAACCCCCTCGTAGGCCAGGAGCACCAGCTCGCGAGCTTCTTCTTCTAGAGAGAATATCAACATCACTTCCAGCTCCAGCATATCCATCACCAGGTCAATGGCCCTTTTGAGGGTTTCCTTGAGCTCGAAGCTCCGGGTGAGCACGGCGGAGAGGGCATTGAGGCTGGCAAGCCTTTTCTGGTCGCTCCTGGCGATTCTAACATAGCGCTGAAGCTGCTCGTGGGTATTTTGAAGCTGGTCCAGGGCGCTCTGGTACTGGTCCCGTTCCCTTTCCCTCACCCTGAGCCATTGGCAGGCAAGGACACCTACGAGCGTGACCCCAAGGGTTTCAAGTAAGGCATCATAAGGAACAGGGGAGAGGGAAATGGCCCGCGGCAGCATAATGACAATGCTGACGAAGATAGCAGCGAGACCGGCAACAAACCCAAATACGTAGCAAGTATAGACGATAGGCACCAGAAACAGGATACGGTCCACGGAATGACGGGTCAGTCCAAAGTGAAGACTGGGCGAGGATACCCCTTCAAGACCTATCTGTTCAATATAGTGAAGGAGGGTGAGGAATGCCAGAATCGCCAGGTTCACCCAGAAATGTGGGCTACCTGCAATCTGTTTCAGGCGAGCCCTTGCCTTCACGGCAACTCTTCCGGTCTCAGCCAACCCTTCTTCAGGCAGTAGACTACAGCTTCAGTGCGGGACCCAACCCCCAGCTTATTGAAGATGTTGCTTAAATGGGCCTGAACAGTGCGCACGCTCATCACAAGCTCCCTGGCAATATCCTTGTTGGCCCTGCCCCGGGCTGCTATTCGGAGCACCTCCATCTCCCGCTGGGTGAGAGTCTCAGTGGGGCGCTCCTCAGTGCTGGTGGCTCTGGACTTGGAGTAGGCGAGCATCTTGCGGAGCACGGCAGGGTGCAGCACCGACTCCCCACTGTGAAGGCCACGGATGGCCTGGACCAGCTCATCACCGCTTACACTCTTCAGCAGGTAGCCGCCGGCGCCGGCGTCCAGCAGGGAAAATATGAACTCATCATAGTCATAGGCCGTAAGGATTAGCACTGCTGTGGCTGGCAACGCAGCCTTGATTTCTCTGGTGGCTTCAACGCCGCTTACTTTCGGCATAGAGATATCCATGACAACCACATCGGGCTTCAGCTCCCGGGCCAGCCTTATCGCCTCCTCACCGTCTCCCGCCTCACCGACCACCTCCAGGTCATCTTCCCGTTCCAGGAGCTGGCGTGTGCCTTCCCTCACCACCACATGGTCTTCAGCAAGCAGAATCCTGATCTTGCCCATGCTCTCACCTTCCAATACAAGTCTAACCCCAATCCGCCCCTCCGGTCAATGAATAATGAATAAGGTTCTAGGGACCACCGTGGGACGGCAGCACTACGCCATTTGGCGTAGGCATTGGGCGAGGGGGCTCGCCTAATGCTTAGGCGACAACCCTTACGCAGAAATAGCGGCAAGAAATCGGCTTTATGGACAATGTGGCGAACGGTTTCTTGTGGTTAAATACTCTTGGGATAAGAAGAGTAGCTGAGGAGGCAAGGCCATGAGAGAGATTTACCGGACACAAAGGGAGTGGATGCCCCGGCAGTGGCTCGGTACGGGAGCCTATGTGGGCGCCCTGGGGGTTGCCACGGGCATAGTGGGCATGACCGGGGCTGCGTTCTACCTCGGCGAGAAGGTTGAGGCAGGCGCTGAGGCCCTGGGGGAAGGAGGCAAGGCCGTGAGAAGGTTTTATCAGAAGTATAGCAGGATGCCCTGGCGCTGGCTGGGCACAGGTATCTATGTGGTTGCCCTGGCCATCGCCACGGTAATAGTGGGCGCTGCCGCAGCGGTGTCCTTCATCCGCGAAAAGGCAGAAGCGGGCACTGAGGCCTGGCAGGCAAGACGAGCCGCGAGAAGGCAGCAGGTACCCCAGGTTGTAGAAACCCCTGCGGGCACCTACCCTGCTGAGGTAGCGGCCGGGGCCAGGAAGGTGACTGCCACCAGGGTGCGGGTCTTCAGCAAGCGGGTCGCTGCGGCCCCTGAGGCGGAAGAGGCAGTAAAAGAGGCGGAAGAAACCACGAGGCAGAGGTGACAGGGAGAGCCTTGGGCGGAGGGAAGCGGCTGTGAGGGAAAAGGAACTGCTTTGGGAGATGTACGAGGGCTTCTGGGAAGGAAGGGAG
>JAHKAY010000060.1 GCA_018825785.1 Chloroflexota bacterium
CAGACGCCTGCAAAGGGTAAAACCAAGGAGAAGGGGGGCCCGCGGGAAGTCCAAGGTGGAACACCTGAAGAGGAGTTGGCCTTCGCTTACCAGAATCTCACCGATGAACTCGCCGCCGACCTGCTCCAGCAAGTCAAGTCAAGCTCACCAAGGCAGTTTGAGAACATAGTAATAGACCTTCTTCTAGCCATGGGGTACGGAGGCAGTAGAAGAGAGGCTGCGAAGGCAATTGGGCGCGCTGGCGACGAGGGAATCGACGGGACAATCAACGAAGACCCGCTGGGTCTGGACATAATCTACGTGCAAGCCAAGAAATGGGACAGCACGGTCGGACGACCAGAAATTCAGAAATTCGCGGGTGCGCTGCAGGGGCAACACGCTAGGAAAGGCATCTTCATAGCCACATCGAATTTCTCTAAAGAAGCCCTTGAATTCGCGTCTCGTGTCGACACCAAGATTATTCTGATCGATGGAGATACTCTCGTACAGCACATGATTGACCGCAACATTGGCGTGACTTCCTTCGCCAAGTACGAAGTCAAGAAGATAGATTCGGACTACTTCACTGAGTAGGGAAGGGGGCCCATGGCACACCGAGGCCAACTCATTTTCGCCTGCAGTGCGCCGCGAAGTTGGCAACCGGCTCCTGAGCTATTCTCGTGCCGTGGCCGACTTCATAAGTGGTATTGTTGCCGGGGGGAGGCAAGAGGAACTCGTTGAGCCGACCTGACGGAGACGCCATAATCGGTGCTGCGAAAGGCGGGACCAAGTCTGGCAACACTGACCAGCTCGGCTTAGCAACCTCGCCACCACCGCTGCACGCGACGAGACTGGGACGCTACTACGTTGGGCAGTGTGAACACATACTCGCCGGGAGAGCAGGGCGCAGACTCAAAGGAAGGGTCCAGCTACTGCTGACATCGCCTCCCTTCCCTTTGAACAACCAGAAGATGTACGGGAATCTGAATGGCGAGAGATACCTGACTTGGTTCACCGGACTCGCCAGCCTCTTCTCCGAACTGCTCAGAGATGATGGGTCGATGGTTATTGAACTGGGCAACGCCTGGGAACCTGGCCGCCCAGTTCAGTCCCTTCTTCCGCTACAGTGTCTGCTGGGATTGGCTACAAAAGCGGGCGGTGGACTGAGACTCTGTCAGGAGTTTGTTTGTTACAACCCTGCAAGGCTGCCAACCCCGGCGGAATGGGTCACGGTAAACCGAATCCGGGTGACAGACAGCTTTACCCACATATGGTGGCTGTCAAAGTCTGACTTTCCAAAAGCGGATAACTCGCGAGTCCTCCGACCGTACAGCGCCAGCATGGCAGCTCTGCTTGAGCGAGGTTCATACAATCATGGACGAAGACCGTCAGGGCACAACATCGGCCATGAGAGTTTCCTTGCAAGGAACACGGGCAGCATAATGCATAACGTTATTGAAGTAGAGCCTATTGATGACAGGCGCCCCACACGCCTACCGGAGAACGTATTCAGCAAGGCGAACACGGATTCTAACAGCTTCTTCCAGCGTCGGTGCCGCGAGATAGGACTGATACCCCATCCTGCCCGGATGCCGTTGGATGTTGCCAAGTTCTTCATCACCTTTCTTACTGACGAGGACGACCTGGTCCTTGACCCGTTCGCCGGGAGCAACGTCACGGGGTTCTGTGCCGAGGCAACTGGTCGTCAATGGGTAGCCATTGAAGCTAACGCGTCGTACGGCCGGCAATCGCTGGTTCGCTTCGAAGATCCAAGCCTGATTGGGCTGGAGAGGAGTGAGACGAATGGGTGATGCAGAGAAGTTTGTTCAGGGTCTCGCCAAAACGGACATTCTGGGGTCTTCAGCTAAGAAGGAGAGGTTCACGGGAAGACCGTTCTACATCGACTATGACAAGGCATATTTGCTAGTTGCCGACGCCTGGAAGATGAAGGTGGGAGGCATACCTCAGGGTGCTTTCTTGTTGGCTTTCTACGAGAATGAGGAGAAGGTGCGCGAGGCGTTGCTCTTGCGGGCCCTGAGGCCAGCCAAGCTGCCGACTGACGACGACATCATCAGTTCGATGGTCGAGTACTACAAAGATAGCGTCAAGACAGCTGGCAAAGAGAGCCAACTCGACGATTTCACAAGATATGAGTTCGGATTCTCAGGGCTCGAATGTCGCGTCCTTGGCACCTTCTACACCGATAAGAATGGGGACTTGGCCTTCGGTGCCGACGTTGAGAACTTCTACAGCGCGCATAACTACAGCGTCTACAAGCCTGATTGCCAGGTACTAGAAGCGATCGCCAACCTGAGAGACTGCGGGGCAGTACCTGGTGGCCCCATCGATGTGAAGGTGGGGTCTGTGCGCTATAGCTCGAGTCGGCGCTTTCAGGAGCAGGCCGATGACGTACCCGTCTACATCAGCCCGATAGACTTCCTCGGAAAGCGCACAGCGTTGTTCGGCATGACTCGAACAGGCAAGTCAAACACTGTCAAGAAGATCATTCAGGCTACCGCTGACATCGGGGCAAAGGCGACTGGCGACGTCCTTCATCCCAAAGGCGGAGAGGCCAGTTCGGAATCCTTCACCGAGTCTGGCATACCCAGGTACCGGGTTGGCCAGATTGCCTTCGACATTGATGGAGAGTATGCAAACCCGAATCTACAGGATGAGGGGACTGCAATTTACGAGATGTATAAGGAGGATACCCTACGCTATAGCGTGCTGGAGAAGCCTGGATTCAGAGTGCTCAAGACGAACTTCTACTCCGACGTAGCGGTTGGCTTCGAAATGGTAAAGACCTACCTGGGAAACGATGACTCTGACTATGTGCGGAGCTTCGCAGCCGTCGATTTGCAGGAGCCTGAGGACAGGGAGGACTACGCGGCTATTGCGCGCTACAAGCGCAGACTGGCGGCCTACCTCTGTTGCCTGCACCAAGCCGGATTCTCCGCACCAAAGGGCCTGAAAGTCTTTTTCGACGGCAACAAGAAGATTGAGGAGTTCGCGCCTGGAGATCCGAAGGGCGGCCTCACCCTGGACAAGGCAACGGGTTGGTTCACGACAGTCTGGGACAATTATGAGAGCCACCCCTTCTTCAAGAAGTATAGGATTGAGGAGGGGCACGATTGGGCTGACGAAGATCTGAAGGCAATTCTGGTCTTCCTATCAAGGAAGTCGAAACCCGGCGGCAGCGCCAACGTCAGCGGATACAAGAAACTGAGGGGCATGCTCAACCTGCATACGGACAGCGCAGATAGACCCTTCCAGGTGGAGATCAGAGACGCTCTCCGATCGGGCAAAATAGTCATAGTGGATTTGTCGCAGGGTGATCCTACGGTTCAACGATTGTATTCAGATCGGATCTGTCAGTTCCTGTTCGATGACGCCATGTCACGGTTCGTCGGCAACAAGCCGAACAACTTCCTTCAATTCTACTTCGAGGAAGCCCACAACTTGTTTCCCAAGAAAGAGGAGAAGGATCTAAGCGACGTCTATGTAAGGCTTGCCAAGGAAGGGGCGAAACTCAATATCGGCCTGATCTACGCCACGCAGGAAGTGAGCTCCATCAGCGCAAATATCTTGAAGAACACGCAGAACTGGTTCATAGCTCACCTAAACAACGATGACGAGCTAAGAGAGATCCGGAAGTACTACGACTTCTCCGATTTTGCTGAGAGCCTGCTCCGATTCAGTGCTAGCTCGGACAAGGGATTCGTTCGCATGAAGACGTACTCGAATCCCTTTGTTGTCCCTGTGCAGATCGACAGGTTCATCGTGGCTCAGAATAGCCACGAGAAGTCATAGGCATATGGGGTACACTAGCCGCCGCGGAAAGCGCCCTTATGAGTATGCCAGCAGGTCATCTCACAGCCATGTTGTCAACGACCCTGCCGTGGCCGACTTCTTGAAGGTCTGCCAATTGCCCAAGACCTGCGGGGAAGTGGCACTCTCGGCAACGGACATCTGCAAGGCAGATTCTATTCCAGCCAACCCCATACGGCATGTTGTGGCAATCGATGGAGGATACCGCGAGGTAGCAGTAAGGCGTGAGTTTCCATCTTCGACGATGGCCTTCTTTCAGATAGGCGCAATCGCCTTCCATATTGCTGATCTGGAGGCCCTTGAGGCGCGGCCCTTTGTTGACCCGGACGACATGGCAAAGCTCAAGAACATTGAGCGATTCAAGCTCGTTATTCCGACAAAGAACATCACCACGGTGACGGAGGGCTCCTTGACTGCCTCGATACGAAGGGCGCTCCATGACTTCTTCGTCAAGGATAGGGGTGGCGGGTCCTTCGCCGAAACGCTAAAGTGGCTTGTATTCTGCGAGTTTGAGACCCCCAGTCAGGAGTGGAACCTCGCAACTTGCCCCAACAAGTCATGCACACAGCACAACATATCCCTCAAGAGGACCGAGATGCTCGCAGATTACAGATACAAGTGTCCATCTTGTGGGGAGCCCATCTACCTGAGTGACATTTTTCGACTCCACGAGGCAATTGACGACGAGCTGGGTGCGGGCGGGGTGCTGGGTTACCTTGTAACCCTTCTTGAGCAAATGGTACTGGTCCATCTCACTAGGGTCGCCTTGAGAACCAAACCATCTCTGCTGAAGGAGATCATCTTCATCAAGGACGGACCCCTGGCCTTCTTCGGTCAGACCGCCAACATGCAGAGACCCATGAGACAGCTATGCAACTTCCTTCTGGACAAGCATGACCTTTTCCTTGCCGGACTCGAGAAGAGCGGTGCGTTTGTCGATCACGCTGATCAAGTCTCAACGAGATTGAAAGACGGCGAAGTCTTGTTGCTGAGCAACTCTTACATCTACAAGCATATAATCCCAGGCCCTGAAGACCCGAGCAAGCCGTACGCAAGGACGTCGTACTACGGCGGCAAACTCATCTTCAAGCGGCGCAACGAGGTCTACGTCATTACAGTTCCGGTGCGTGATGAGAAGGTCGTCCTTGCGCCACACAAAGGGGACTTCAGGAACCTGGACGTCATACTGCATAATATTGCCAAACTTCATTGTGATATGTATGACTCGTCGCTCGTCCCGGTAGCGCTGGTCAACAAGCTTGTCTCCCTTGCAGATCATCCCAGTGCCGCAATCCTGGAACGATTCGCCAAGGCAAGTCTGGGTTGATGTCGGTTTGGGGAAACGGCGGCTTTCTCCCCCGGTCGAATGCGGTCCCGAGAACTGCTGCCCGCATTTGGGCCACGACATTTGCCGGAGCTGTCTGTCCCCCTACCTTCCCCACCCTCTCTGAACTGCCTCAAAGGCGCTGACAACTTACATCATCAGGCCATTTCTCTCACCGGACTGACTTGATAAGTAGTATCATTGTTGAGGCAGGGCACATATGGATCTAGTATTGAAGGGCATGGCTGGGATAGGGTGACCCATTGATTATCGCGGCCAAGAAATGCATGATGGTATTCACGGCAGTGGAAGCTCAATGCCGTTGCTGAAGCCCTTGCACATCTGAGTTGAAAAGCCCTAAGGTCAGCATCGGAACTCTGGTTGGCCAGTTGAATGTCCATTGTCTTCGGGGTACCGAAACCCTCCTGCTACGGCATCAAATTTCTCCTAGAGTTGGGACCTGACCCATGGATGAGCACGAGATATTCAATAAGTACAGAGACTTCATAGGCGGCCATTCCTTCTCTTCCAACTGTCTGCCGAGAGAATTGCTGATGGACAGTGATGGCGTCATTTCTGTTTTCTACGCCCCGTTCGATTACGTTAATGGCAGTTCGAAGGTAGTCATCTGCGGCATCACCCCGGGTGTTCAGCAGGCTTTGCTCGCGCTGGACGAAGCGCACAGGCAACTGAACTTGGGAAAGAGCGTCAACGAAGTACTGAAACTGGCCAAGGAACGAGCCAGCTTTGGTGGGCCAATGCGTCGCAATCTGGTCCAAATGCTCGACTTTGTCAGGCTGAGTCACAAGCTGGGTCTACAATCGTGCTCCCAGTTGTTTTCGTCAGATACAAACCTAGTGCATTACACTTCAGCACTACGCTATCCCGTCTTAAGGAATGGAGGCAACTACAATGGTAGCCCTGATATGACCAAGCATCCGCTTCTTGCGAGACAGGTAGATTCCTATTTGGTGGAGGAGGTCAATACCCTACCGACCAATGCTATCTGGATTCCATTGGGGCCAAACGTAAGCAGCGTGCTTCGCCACCTGGAGACTCGTGGTATTCTTAAGCCCGACAGAGTGCTCCATGGGCTGCCCCATCCATCCGGTGCTAACGCCGAACGTATCTCGTACTTCTTGGCGCAGAAGGAGAAATCCCGTCTATCACCCAAGACCGATGGCGTGGCGATTGACAACGCGCGCCGTGCCATCCTGGCGAAGATAGCGGGACTATGACACGCCTTGTGCACATGTGGATCGGCAGCTGCAGGGTGGCTCCGGCCAATGCCCAAATCCACCCAGACTGGAGAGACTTCGCCAGAGGATGACGCCGGAGCATCCCCTGGGCCGCTTGGCGCAAGGCACCAGTAACGTACGTTGTCCACGCCGACATGTGACCGGGCGCTCCAGGATCCCAAAAGCCCCCCTCCAGATATGTATTCAGGTGGAGTTCGACTCTCCCGGGAAGGGGTTGAACGGGGAACCTAGAGCTGAGGTTCCTCACCCTCTCTCCAGTGCCTCAAAGGCGCTGACAACCTCCAGAGTGACTTCATTTTTCGCGCCCGGCGTGCTATGCTGTTGACAACATCGGTTGGGGGTGGCCACATATGGGGAAGCTGATATACCTTGCCGGCCCGCTCTTCTCGCAAGCAGAGAGGCTGTTCCTTGAACGCATAGTCACTGTCCTATCTTCTGTCAGCGGCCTTGATCCCAATCAGGACTTCTTCCTGCCCCATCGTGATGGGGGAGAGCTGGGAAAAGGTCCCAAACGGCTGGACATCTTCAGGCTTGACCTTGCCCGGCTGGAGGACGCAGACGTAGTAGTCGCGCTCCTGGATGGGCAAGACACTGATAGCGGCACCTGTATTGAACTGGGCCACGCATACGCCAAGGGCAAGAAGATCTTCGGGATTGTCACCGATTTTAGGTCATACTGCACGAATGATGACGAACCCCACCGCCCAAACCTGATGGTCTGGGGGGTGTGCGAGGAAGGGAAGACCCTCTTTCACAGTCTTGAAGAACTCTCATCGGCCTTCGCCGCTTATGTCTGGCAGCGTCGCCCGGCTAGAGTCTCTACCCAGACTCCAACCTAGCCTAATCTGTGCCGCCGATGGATCCCTCTTATGCGAGACTGATAGGCAAGCTAGAGGGCAACTACTCCGAGTTTGCCAGGAAGAGCACCGACTGTCTCGGGAGAAAGTATCCGCTGAAAGAGGACCCCTTTCGCACACTTTTTGAAAGGGATTGCCACAGGATTCTGCATTCTCTCCCCTTCAGGCGGCTGAAGCATAAGACCCAAGTCTTCTTCTCCCCGAAGGACGACCACATCTGTACTCGCCTAGAGCACTCGCTTCACGTTGCGTCGGTAGCCTCTACCATCTGCAGACGTTTGAACTTGAACGATACCCTGGCACAAGCCATAGCGTTGGCGCACGACTTGGGCCACCCGCCTTTCGGCCACTTGGGCGAGAAGGCATTGGCGAGGATTCATGAAGAGTTCAACATGAAGTCCGCGACTGAGAAGCTGCCGAACTTCCGGCACGAAGGACAGAGCCTGAGAGTAATAGACACTTTTCGCAATCGTCTTCACGAGCCTCTGAACTTGACTTGGGAGGTCAGGGACGGCGTGGTGTGCCACTGGGGTGAGGCCACGGAACAGACCTTGGAGCCAGACCGGGGAAAAGACTTGAAGGGCGTGGAACCAGATGCTGCCCTCAGGCGCGAGCGGCCAGGCACTCTTGAAGGGTGTGTGGTTAGAATGTCGGACACCATTTCTTACCTCGGCCGCGATTTTGAGGACGCCTGCATGGCCAGACTGGTCACGCTCGAGGATTTGCCGGAAGAAATCACTCGGTGCCTTGGCAACACCAATACGGCGATAATCGGCGCGCTCATCGGGGACCTTGTAACGAGTAGCAGAGGAAAGGGCCATCTGCAGTTTTCTGAAGAGGCATACGCCGCGCTCACGCGCATGAAGGAATTCAATTTCTCGAGAATATATGACAGCGTAGTGTTGCGTGGGCAGGAGGAGCGAATCTATCAGCTCTTGAGTCAGCTATTTGAACACTTCCTGGCCCTCCCTGGCCGCAAGGAACTCCCAGAAAGTGGGGCGGCCGGACAGGACTACTACAATGGAGTCTTTGCCGAGTTCCTGAAGGACATGCAGTATCCGGAGGCGACGGGCAATGGACAGAGAGTCAGCGATTTCACAGCCGGCATGACGGACAACTTCGCGATGGCCTGCTTTCAGGACTTGTTCGTAGTCCAGAGAGTCGTCTGACGACGTGAGAGCCGGGCTCTAGATGACAGGGCTGAAACGGGTCTCGCGCTCTCCCCTAGCGGGCCGAGCGGATAGCGAGTCAAGTCGCCAGTACCAAATCAAGACTATGCTGAACCGTTGTTTCAGGGGAAGTTCGACTATCC
This sequence comes from Chloroflexota bacterium, assembly GCA_018825785.1. Classification (NCBI taxonomy): domain Bacteria; kingdom Bacillati; phylum Chloroflexota; species Chloroflexota bacterium. Next base: position 8,560 of record JAHKAY010000060.1, read on the forward strand.
CAGGAAGGGGTTGAACGGGGAACGGCGCCTCGACTTCGGAGCCTCCCACTGTCTCAAAGGGGCTGACAACCTGCCAGTGCGGTCTCTCGTCTCCTTGGAGTACGATCGGGCACGTGGAGACAAGACTACTCATTGACAACTGTATGCTTCAAGATGTCAATGAAGCGCTGAATCTCGGTTTGTCTGCAGAAGACACGGGCGAAATCGTTGTCGACCCGCATGAGGGCATGCACAGTTTCAGATACAATTCACAAAGACTCTCGTGAGGAGGTGTTCATATGGCCGTGCCAAATGACGTGGCTGACTTGACCTCGTTGGGATTCGTCGAGGCCGGTCACTGGCGTTTGTCCGATCGTCACGCAACTGGTTTGACCTGCGAGCTGTCGTGTTGCAGTGATGACCGAGTTGTGTATGCCGTCGTGTCAGGAAACGATGTCAAGTACGTAGGAATCTGCGAAGCTGATACCAGGACGCTGAAGAAACGCATGAACAGCTACAGGTCATCACGAGCAACCAAATCAAAGACATCGACAAACAGAAGAGTGAGAGAGGGGATACGCGAGATACTAGCGGGGGGGAGTGAGGTGAAGGTGTTCGCGCTTGATCCCTCCACTCGCGAGCCTACGCCGATTACCTACAAAGGAATTGAAGTAGACTTGGTCAAGGGGCTTGAAAACCCGCTGACAAGACGTTTCAACCCTGAATGGAATCGTCGGAGCCCGAGAGTGCTGGATGAACACAAGGAGCGGCGCGAAGCTAGAAGAGTCAATGACAGACTCCAGCACAAGATCTTTCGGGCAGCGAACCGAGGTGACAGGCAAAAGCTGCTTGACTTGGGGCTCAATGAAGACCTGGCAAAGGCTTGGCTTGACAAAGTGAGCGAGGTCAAGGCAAAGACCCGAGACAGCAGAGAGCGTGCTTGAGTTACCTGCTCCCCGAAGACCAGTCGAGTTTTGATGGAGTGCCGGCTCAGGCCAATGCAGCTACCTGGCTACTCTTAACCGTCGGAACGCAGACGGAGTCCGGCATCCAGCACCCGACCCGGACGACACCCACCGACCACGATATATCTTGTTTCAGGGGGAGTTCGACTCTCCCCCGTCTCCACCAGAAACACGAGACCGCGGCACTCAACATTTGGGCGGAATAGTATATGGATTAAGAAATGATGATGGCTCCGGCTACAATAGAGGGGTACGTTTGGGGAGCACCAAATCTATGCAGGAGGAGCCATCCAGATGAAGAATAGCACCGCGAGGAAGCTCAGGCAAATCCCGGAGGGGTACTTGATCGTGGGGGTGGACCCTCATAAAAAGAGGCACGCGGCAGTGGCCATGACCGGGGATGCCCTGGTCCATTGCAAGTTCAAGGTGGTTAACTCTGGGCAGGGCTATGAGGAATTACTGGAGCGGGCCCGGGCTCAGATGGTTGCCCTCGGCTGCCGGGGTGTCATCTTTGCCATAGAGACAGCGAGCCACTTTTGGCGCAACCTGGCCTACTTCCTGGAGGAGCGAGGGGTTCCTTTCCGCTTGATTAACCCCTTTACCTTGAAGCGGAGGCGGGAAGGGCGAGATCTTAACAGGGCTAAAAACGATTTCCGGGATGCTGAAGTGGCAGCAGAGTTGCTGCGCACTGGTGAGTTCAGTGAGACCAGGCTACCGAAGGGCGTCTACGCGGAGTTGCGTGCAGCTTACAACGCCTACCGCCGCCTGGTCAAGGAAAGGGCTCGTTGGCTTAACCTGCTCCAGGGGTTGCTGGATGGCCTCTTCCCCGAATTCTGCCAGGTCTTCAAGGACCCTGCGGGCAAGACAGCCCTGGCTGTCCTTTCCCTGTGTCCGGTACCTGGGGCAATCGCTCGGATGACAGAAGAGCAGTTCGTGGGCGCAATCAAGGATGGATACCAGCGGCCTCGCCTTAAGCTCACCAAGCTCCGTGCCCTTCACCATGTTGCGCAGACTTCCATTGGTGTCCGGTCAGGCACACAGTCTGTGGCTGTTGAGCTCTCCCTGCTCGTGGAGCGGCTGCGTCTGAATGCGAAGCAGGTGGAAAAGGTGGAGGAACTTCTAATAGGTTTGGTGGAGGCCATAGAAGATAGCCACTATCTTCTTTCGGTAAGGGGACTAAGCTATATCACAGTGGCTGGGCTTCTGGCGGAGCTGGGGCCGATGAGGTCCTATCAGAATGCCAAGCAGTTGATAAAGATGGCCGGCACTAACCCGACCGAGACAGAATCGGCGGGCAAACGGGGCAGCCACACCCCCATGAGCAAGAAAGGGCGCCCTGGTTTGCGCTGGTGTATCTGGACGGCCGCCATATCCCTTCTGCGGCACAACCCTGATTTCCGCTCCTGGGCCAAGAAGCGACGGGAGCGGCCTACCCACGCCCATCCCCTGAAAGCTAGGGAGGTAATCGGGGCTGTGGGCAACCGGCTGCTCCGTTTGGCCTATGGTCTGGTTAGGAAGCAGACCATGTATCGGATGCCAGGGCTGGCCACGGCGGTAGCCTAAAGGTGGTAATGATGCATCGGGCGGGCGGGGAGACGCCGCGGAACGGAATTGGGAGCTCGGAAGAGCAAACCCGTGCAACATCACGGTGCCCCCGCCCCCTGGCCAATCTCGTATGAGGTACGAAGGGGCCCCCTCCTGGAGGGGTGACCTCGCATCTGGATGCTATTTTGGGACCCAGGAAACACGGGATGGGGCTCGCCCGCCGATGCAAAAAGGATACCAAAGATAAGGCCGCTGGAGCCATTGACAAAACCTCCATAGTACGATGTTTCACCTTTAGGGCGGAATGTTTCACCTTTCAGGTACCGTCGCTGGCGGTGTACATTCCTGTCATCAGCGATTCCATTGTCGCGTCCACAAAGACCGCCCCTATTCTTTTCGGGCCCGATTTGGACTACAAGTCAACGAATAAGGGAACCATTTTCGCGTACGGCCTTCTTGTGACCTACCCGCTGTGACACGAACGAGAGCTATCGCAGGTCGACCTGCCGCAGCCGGTTGTTGCCGGTGTCGGCGATGTAGAGGTACTGGTTCGCTGGGTCAACAGCCACGCCAAAAGGAGTCTTGAGTTGGGCAGCCGTGGCCGGGCCGCCATCCCCGGCGAAGCTCGAAGCCCCGCTGCCGGCGAAGGTGGAGATGGTCCCCGTCGCCAGGTCCACCCTGCGTACCCGGTTGTTGTTGCAGTCCACGATGTAGAGGTTCGCCGAGTCAACAGCCAGGCCAAGAGGAAGGTTGAGTTGGGCAGCCGCGGCCGGGCCGCCATCGCCCGAGAAGCCGGACGCCCCGGTGCCGGCGAAGGTGAAGATGGTCCCCGTCGCCAGGTCCACCCTGCGCACCCGCAGGCTGGCGTCGCTGACGTAGAGGTTCCGCGAGTCAACGGCGAGAAATCTAGGGGTGCTGAGTTGGGCAGCCGTAGCCGGGCCGCCATCGCCGGAGAAACTCCCCACCCCGGTGCCGGCGAAGGTGGTGATGGTCCCTGTCGCCAGGTCCACCTTGCGGATGCGGTGGTTGCTGCTGTCGGCGATGTAGAGGTAGCCCGGGGCGAAGGTGACGCCCATAGGATTGTTGAGCTGGGCGGCCGTGGCCGGGCCACCATCGCCCGAGAAGCCGGCCGCCCCGGTGCCTGCGAAGGTGGAGATGGTCCCCGTCGCCAGGTCCACCCTGCGCACCCGGTTGTTTCCGCTGTCGCTGATGTAGAGGTTCCCTGAATCCAAGGCTAGGCCCCTGGGACTGTTAAGCTTGGCAGCCGTAGCCGGGGCGCCATCGCCCGAGAACCCCCCCACCCCGGTCCCGGCGAAGGTGGAGATGGTCCCTGTCACCAGGTCCACCCTGCTGACCCGGTTGCCGACCTGCTCGGCGATGTAGAGGTAGCCCGAGCCAAGGGCAGGGCATCTAGGACTGTTGAGCTGGGCGGCCGTGGCCGGGCCGCCATCGCCCAAGGAGAGGGCACCGCCCCCGGCGAAGGTGGCGATGGTCCGCGTGGCCAGGTCCACCTTGCGGACACGGTTGTTGACGGTGTCGGCGAAGTAGAGATTCGCAGAGTCAACGGCGGCGCCGTAAGGACTGGTGAACTGGGCAGCGGTGGCCGGGCCGCCATCGCCACCGAAGGCCATCGCTCCGGTTCCCGCGAAGGTGGAGATGGTCCCCGTCGCCAGGTCCACCCTGCGCACCCGCTGGTTCGTGTTGTCGACGATGTAGAGGTTCTCCGAGGCAACGGCAAGGCCTCTAGGCTGGTTCAGTTGGGCAGCCGTGGCGGCGCCGCCATCGCCCGAGAAGCCGGCCACACCGGTCCCGGCGAAGGTGGTGATGGTCCCTGTCGCCAGGTCGACCCCGCGCACCCGCTGGTTGCTGTTGTCGCTGATATAGAGGTATCCCGAGGCCACGGCAAGGAAGCGAGGACTGTTGAGCTGGGCCGCCGTGGCCGGGCCGCCATCGCCCGAGAAGCCGGCCACACCGGTCCCGGCGAAGGTGGTGATGACGCCCGTCGCCAGGTCCACCCTGCGCACCCGCTCGTTGACGCTGTCGACAACGTAGAGATTCTGCGAGTCAATAGCGACGCCCTGAGGAGTGTTGAGTTGGGCAGCCGTGGCCGGGCTGCCATCGCCCGCAAAGCCGGCCACACCGGTCCCCGCAAATGTGGAGATGGTCCCCGTCGCCAGGTCCACCCTCCGCACCCGATGGCCTGCACCCTCGGCGATGTAAAGGTACTGGTCCACCGGGTCAACGACGATGCCAAAAGGAGCATTGAGCTGGGCGGCCGTGGCCGGGCCGCCATCGCCCCAGGAGAGGGCACCGCCCCCGGCGAAGGTGGAGATGGTCCCCGCAGCCAGGTCCACCCTGCGGACGCGGTTGTTGCCGCTGTCGACAATGTAGAGGCTCTGCGAGTCAAGGGCAAGACCGTGAGGAAGGCTGAGCTGGGCTGCGGTGGCCGGTCCGCCATCGCCAAGAGGGACCGCACTCCCCGCCACCGTCACGATATTGTGCAGGAAGGAGGCTGCGGGTGTTGTCGCGGAAGGCTGAGGGCTTGTTGGCTCTGGCCGAGGAGATGGCCACAGATAGACTCCCAAGGCGAACAATGCGATGATTGCTGACCCTGTCCCGGCTAGCATGAGCCACCTGTGGCGTCCGGGGCCCCTTTGGGCAGTTTCTGCCAGCGGTGCCACAGTGGCAACCGGTTCTCCCCGGGCTTCTGCGGTTGGCTTCGTTGGCTCCACGCCGCCTCCCCGCTCAGGCTGCGGGGTCTCTCCAGCAGGAGCACCTAAGAGGGCCTCACGGATTTGGGGCCGCTTGGAGATAATCCACTCCTGGACTGCCGGGGACTGGGTTCTCACGAGCTCAACCGGAATGCCCGGCTCCCCAATCGCCTCCTGAATTATCCTGGAGATGGTTCGCCTGTCAAAATATATTCCCCGAAGCTCCAGCTCCTTCTGAACTCGGGCGATGTTGTGGCCGCATGCCACCAGCTCCCACACCTCCACCCTTTCCTTCATGGTGACTTCGGTCCTAACCCAGCCTGGAGCAAACTCACGGCGAAACTGGCTCATAGATAGCTCATAGAATGCACATATTTTCCCCCCAGCCTGCGCACTTATCGTATACGATTGCTACGGGTCGATGCAAGTGGCCTAGCATCCTGGCGATGGTTAGTCAAGTAGTGCTATTGGCCTTCGTCCTAGGGTAGGGACAAGCCCTTATCATCCTGACCGGACAGGAGAAGTCCGGCCCCTGAACAAGGAGACGGCGGATGGTGTTTGTGAAGAGGGCAGGCTTGAACTCTGTTATCTTGGTTGACCCCCTGCTGAGTCCCTGCAGCGTACTCATGGCACATCACCGGCCACAACGGACAGGTGTCGCCATGTGGGTTCAGAGCCCTTCCCGGCCGGGGGCCCCTAAGGAGGATGATGAAAGCGATCTCTCCTGAGGCCGCCACCAAACGCAGAGTGCTCAAGGCATTCAAAGAAGCCGCACCACTTGATTTGAGCATCTCTGAGGCTGGCAGACGTGCAAGGGTCGGCACTGCCACGGCTGCCACCTACATCAAGGTCCTGGTGGCCGAAGGCGCGCTGGAGGAATCACGGCACGTGGGAAACGCCAAGTTCTTCCGCGCCAGATGAAAAGGCCTGCAAGAAAGGGGGTGAGAGCACGGGGTTAGCAGAAGCTGGAGCAAGGGGGAAGCCGTATCTTAGAAAGGAGGGTGAATCAATGAGAAAGAAGGTCGTCTTCCTGCTGTCAACCGTAGCCCTGTTGGTGCTGCTCATGCCAGCCTGTTTGGTGCCAGTAACTCCCACACCCGTTCCGGTAGCCGCAACCTGGGTGCTGAAGGTAGGCGTATCTGACGTAATCCCCGAGGTCGTTGAGCCACAACCTGGTGGCGGCGACCTCCGGTTGAGATGGAGAAACTATTCCTCCACTGGGGACTTCGTGGGGACGTCCGTGAATGCGATGAGGGTTGTCCGGCCCGCCACGGCACTGGCCACCCCTGCCGCGGGGACAAATACCGCTGACGGTCTTTGGACCGTACGCGCTACATACAAGCCCGGCACGCCGGAGCAACGGTCGGGCACCTTTGTTTTCCAATTCACGTTCGCGTTTGATGCGGGGGTAGGTTCCTCCACGCTGAAGGGGGACTGGAGGATCATCGGCGGGACGCAGGACTTCGCGAACCTGTCTGGACAGGGAACGTGGTTGCAGAGCGCGGCAAACACCTACTCCTACACAGGGCAGATCAGCTTCGGACCCAAATAATAGCCGTTCTCTGTCCGGGTGACCCCTGACAGAGCGGAAAACATCGGGCGGAGCGGGAGGCCTCCCGCTCCGCCCTCCCCCCTGCCGCAAGGGGATGTGAAGCAGCAAGAGGGGGAAAGGATGCTCGTTCCCGGTGCAACGAAAGGGGGTGCGAATCGGGGGTGGCAGAAGTGGGGACAGCGGGGAAATATCTTAGAAAGGAGGGAAGGTGTATCAAGGCACAAGGCGCTCTTGTTGACTGCCGGACCTTTGCGAAGGCTTTGCTGGCGGCGAGTGCTACCCTCGCAACGACTAGTCTTCGGAGTGTGGCGATGCCGGCAACTGCCGCCGCAGATGAACCGCCGTTCATCAATCCTTCGTCCCTCAGGCGGCCTGTGGAGGGGCCGCGACGAGCCCCTTGAGGTCGGGCGACCGGGTCAGGCTGCCAAAGGTTCGACATGTGCGAAAAGGGGACCTTTGTCCGTCGGCCTCACGGCGTGCTCGCCGCATTTGCCTGAAAAGGGGCCGCCCGAATGCAGATAGCAGCCTCAGATTGCATCTGGGCCCCAGAGCGGGAGCCTCGGCCGGGCCTTTCTGCGCTTGCTGCGTCCATGCTGGGTCGTGGGGTTCCCCAGGGAGTCGGCCGGAATTGCCGCCGCCGATGGGACAAAACTCGCTATTGTTGGCATCAAAGGCTCCTCCGGCTCTCCTCCAGTGGGCTATCTTGTGGCGCTTTGGCTATGGGTGGTGCAGTCCACAGCAAGATTGCTCCCCATGGGGGTCCTTGGGATCCACCGCCGACGACATCAACCTTTCAAGAAGAGAATAACGTCTTCGCGCCGAAATCTCCGGTCGCGGCGGGGGCCAAGCCGGTACACAGGCAGTATGCCCCGGTCACCCCACTTCCTCACGGTGTTAATATGCACGCCGAGAAGTTGAGCAACTTCGCTTACCGCAAGTAGCGGCGGCGAACGCATATCCTTCTGTCCTCGGCGCTTCTTCCCTGTCCTCACAGCCTATCTTATATCACAGGCCTGCCAAGAATTCGGTAGAGAATGCCAGACATAAGGTATAAACTTGGTCAAGAACTGTAGGATATGTGAGGTTGACATACCTTGACAAAGGGCGCAAAGTATGCATGCTCGTTGGCGCAGTTCGTTCACGAGAGGACTTGTGGTGAGTTCTTCTTGATTGCCAGCTTGTTGGCGAGGGGGGGGGCGACTTGGTAGGGGTGCAATCGAAGGCATCATCAGTCAGTCTCTGGAGGCTCTGGGAGCACAGAGACCACCGCACAGCTTGGGGCTTCGCGAAGAAGCTATCAGGCTGTCCTGAAAGGTTAGCACTTCTCGTTTGTAGCTTCTGCCACTAGCGGATACATGGGCGAGCTCAATTGCTCACTCAGTGTCTTTATGGGGGGGGAAGGATGAAAGTGCTGGTAATAGGGGACAGCCAGGATGTGGTGAAGGACATTTCCTTCTGCCTCCACTTACGATGGCCAGATGTCATTATCGTTTCCACTACCCAGGGATCGAATGGCATAGAGCTGGTAGAAGCCGAAGCGCCCGATCTAGTAATGGTGGACTTCTCTTTGCCGGACATGAACGGTCTGGACTTGGTTGGCAGAGTTCGTGAGTTCTCCGATGTCCCCCTGACCGTCCTTACCGGGGGAACTGAGGCGGACAGGGCCAAAGTCCTAGAAGCAGGGGCCGACGATTATATCGTCAAACCTTTGAGCGCTATCGATGTCCTGGCTAAGGTAAATGCATTGCTGCGCCGCACTCACGCTGCTGGCTTTCAGCGGAACCATATGCCCCTGGTCAGGGGCGACCTGGTAATTAATTTTTCCACACGCGAGGTGTTCCTCTCAGGCAGCTCAGTCAAACTGACTCCCCATGAGTACGACCTCCTCCTTCAGCTGGTTAGAAACGAAGGCAGAGTGCTCTCCCATTGCACCCTGCTCGAGAAGGTATGGGGGCTGGAATATGCCAGGGATTTGAGCTTCCTCAAGAAGTACATCTACCGTCTTCGCCAAAAGCTCCACGACGATGCTAGCCTGCCACAAATGATCCTCACTGAGCGGGGGGTAGGCTACAGGTTCACCCGGCGTGCCTGATTCACCCCGCTGAAACATCTATAGGCCAAGGGCAGGCAAATGCCTGCCCTTCTTTTTTCTCCCCAATCTTCCACCAAATTGGGACTGAATTGGCACTAATTTCCACCATTCCAGGCACCCTGGTGACCTGAATTTCCACCTTGCCATGCTAAGCTACCCAAGCTGCCTGACCAGAGTGGCAGGTGAGGGTCTATGGGCCCAGGGAGGTCACCCATTAAACGGGCTCGGGTTCTACTCATCAGCGGGAAGGAAGCACTTAGGGCAGGGGTAGCTTCGGCCCTTGAGGAAGCGGGGTTCCAGGTGACCCATGTCCCCGATGGCTATCAAGGGCTGCGCAGCGTCTACGAGGCCAGCCCGGACCTGGTTATTATGGCTGAGGACCTGCCCCCGGCAGGCGGGGCGCAGGTGTGTTCACGGCTGCGCCAGGTATCCCACCTTCCTATTATCGTTCTCGGCAGTGGGGGGACAAAAGGGACCGGGGAGATAGAGATGCTTGAGGTGGGAGCTGATGCCTATATGCCCAAACCCCCAAACCCTGCCGAACTGGTTGCCCGAGTGCGCTCCCTGCTCCGCAGAAAGAGACCTGACCGTGATGGGCGCGGAGGCGACTCGGGCAGCGTGCCTGAGCAGGGCACCGCCAGGCGGCGAAATGGCTCCGGGGACCTCACCTCCACCGAGTCTTCCCTCCTCTCCTGCCTGGTGCTGAACGAAGGCCGGGTGGTCTCCCACTCACAGCTCGTCTCCGAGGTGTGGGCCGGGAAGCAGGTGAGCAGGGACTGCCTGAAGTTCTACGTGCGCCGCCTGAGAGACAAGTTGAGCGGCGTTCTTGGCGGCCCCGGCTACATCCTCAACCACAGGGGGGTGGGCTATCGCTTCTCCAGGACTATGTGAGCAGATGGCCATGACCGGCGGGAAAAACGCCGGATGGTATATGAAGGAAGGAGGGAAGGGAGTCAGGCTCCGGGATGGCATCCGGGAAAGACCGGAGAAACCAATCTCGCCTGCGGGAGGTCCAGCGGTCGGTCTGGCCGAAGTAAGTATGCTTCCACCACTGGTGAGAAATCTGAATTAAGGAGAAACTAAAATGCGAAAAACCCTTCTTATAGGCCTGTTGGTCGTCGTCGTGGCCCTGGGCAGCATCGGCGCCGCCTTCGCTACCGGCATGGGCTTCTCTAACGTCGGCGTCCTCAGTGCGGGTACTGCACTCGCACCCCAGGCCAATGTCGACGGTATGACTTGGTGGGTAAACCAGGGTTACAGCGGTGCCACGGTGAACAATCCTTGGGTTGACGCTGTCAGCCTCAGCTTCGACCGTGACCTAGCTGCGGGGACTGAGATCGGCGTTGGGGTTTTTGACGCTGGGAGCAACCTCAAAGTTAACGTCTGGGCAGAAACAGTAAGTGCTGTGCCGGCGGGTGGCAAAGTGACAGTCTCCTTCACCACCTTTGCCGTGGGTTACGGTAGTCCCAACAACTGTACCAATTACCTGTTTACGACTCCCCCCCCAGATCTTACTCTGGGCGTCCCAGTTACAGCTGTCAACTACATCAGCGTGATCGTAAGTGAAGAAACCGCCCCATAACTCTGTAACCAGTTAAACTGTTTCCTGGAGCCGAAGCTCTCTTCCCCCCTTTCCGGTGCAGGTGAATATGAAAAGGGGGTGCGGAAATGTCAGCCAGGCCTGTTCTGATAGGTCTGATGGTAATGGTCCTGGCCCTGGGGGCCATCGGCGCCGCCCTGGCCACCGGCATGAACTTCTCCAATGTCGGGGCCCTCAGCAGCGCCGGGGCGGAGCTGCCCCAGGTCAACACCGACCGGGTTGGGTTTATCTCATTGCCTGATGGCTCCGGTGTGGGGGGGGTGGCTCTCTCCTTTGACCGGGACCTGGCCGCCGGCAGCACCATCTGGGTTGCGATAGATGGCCAGGTCCAGGGCTGGAAGGTCCTGGACAGCTTCCTAAGTGCGGACGGCGAAGCAATAGTCCCGCTTGACGAGGTGCTCAAGGTTGCTGATATTGGTGACGGCACCGGGGTCACAGTGGCGGTAGCCGAGAGATAACGCTCCTTGGCCAGCAAAGCAATCAGGTTGGCAAAGCTGGCGGGCTGGCTGATATTCGGGGTAGTAATCTCGGCTGTCCTGTTCATGCTGTCTACCTCTTTTCTTGGCTGGCGGTTTGACATGGTGCCCACCGGAAGCATGGAGCCTGCTTTTAAACCTGGGGGAATGGTGGTGACCCGGCCGCTGGAAATGGAGGATATCAAGATAGGAGACGCCATCCTGTTTTCAGAGCCGCGCATTGGGAAAGAGGCCCGCATTGCCCACCGTGTAATAGATATAGGAGAAGTTGACGGCCAGCTGTTTTTTCAGACCAAAGGGGATGCCAACGAATATGCCGACCCGGACCTGGTTTCCCCCCAGGACTTCATCGGGAAAACCATCCTCTATCTTCCCCGTGTTGGGAACATAGCCTATCTCTCCCGTCTTCATGAAACCCCGATAACCTTGATGGGAAAGAAAGTTTCCGTAGCAATGCTTTTAATCGTGGCAATAGCCCTGGCTGTTATCGGCGCGGAATCAAGAAAGATGTGGGAGTGGACATTCAGGAGGGAACTCATGCGACATCGTGAGGTGGTGAAGAAACGAAAACAGCGAGCTGCCAGGAGAAGAAGACGATATGCCTAGAGAGCGTCCGCAAATGAGAGGCTGGCTTGCTGTAATCAGCTTGGCCGTGTTTGTGGCCTCTCTGCCCTGGTTGTTCATGGCGTGGGGCCTGCCGGACAGGGTCGGGCAGGACGTGACGCTGCTCAGCTACGAGCACGAAGGCAGGTTCGATTACATGGTACACCTGAAGCCCTCCGACCTGTTTGGCCCTCCCCCGGAGCAGCCGCCGCCTAACCCCAAATACCCGGCTGAGATTATCGACAGCATCGACTTTGCTTTCAGCTATAGCCCGGCAGAGCCAGGGCCTGAGGTGGCGCGCATCTATGCCGTCCTGGAAAACCCAGGCCTGTGGCGCAAGAACATCGAGCTGGTGCCCGACACGAGCGCCGACGGAGACTTCACGCTTCGTTTCTCGCTGGACATTGGGGAGGTCCAGCAGCTATTTGACGAGGTTGAAGAGGAGTTGAAGATCACCTCGTCAACGCGGAACCTGACGCTCGTTGCCAATGTCACTGGCTCGAAGGAGCAGTTTGTTCACCAGTTGCCCATTAAGCTAAGCAAGAGTTTGATTGAGGTGGCGGCTAATCTGAGGCCCACCCAGGCGAGTGGCGTTGGCGAGTTTGACTATGCGGTAAATCTGAAGGAGAACTCCATTTTTGATAGCAGAACCCTCAAGCCGCCGCCAGCTCCGGAAACATCCTGGTCAGCAACTCAGAAGCCGGGCGAGGTCATCTTCACCAGACTGGTTAACCGGATGGACGCAACCTTCTACTACCAGTTCAAGTCCGACCCCCCGGCAAGCAAGGTGACTACAGATGTGACCATAACGGCAGTTCTTGACGCAACCGGGCTCTGGTCCAAGAAATTCTCCATTCTCACTGCCAGTAAGGGGGGCGATTTTGACATCAGCTTTCCAGTGGAGTTGACTGGCTACCTGGAACTGTTTGACACTGTCCGTGCCCAAACCGGGGCTTCTGGCGAATCAAACACCGTAACCATTAGCGCTGATGTTCATACCTTGGCCGAGACGCCGCTTGGATTGATAGAGGAGACCTTTGGCCAGGCCATGGTGGGCACACTCAGGGGGAATGTTCTGGACTGGGACAAGGAACTGGCAAAGAGCCAGCCTGGCTCTATCAAAGAGGCCAGGTTAGTTCCCAACCCCAACAAATATTTGGTATTCTCAGTGGCTGGGGCAAGAATCCTGTCTACCGCTTTAGCAGGCATTTTCCTCCTTTGCTTCGTGGCTTCCCTCGTGCTGTATGTCAGGTCCAGGCCCGCCGAACTCTCCTGGATTGAGAAAGAGGTGGCACGAGCCAAGAAAAAGTATGGCGGGATCATGGCAGAGGCAACAATAGAAGATGACAAGACCCTATCCGTGGGCTCGATGCAGGATTTGCTCAGAGTAGCCAGTGAGCTTGGTAAGCCGATAATGCACCAGGCACCAGCCGGGCCTAGGGAGCCTCATGCCTACTATGTATTTGACGGAGCCACCCGTTACCGGTATGTCCTCAGGGGGAAGCAAGGGGACGGGGGAGGAACCGAGCAGAGACAGTAAGAGCCACTAGGGTTACGAACCGCCAGCTTAACCTATGTCGCAAGGTTTTTTTACTGCTTGCATTGATAGCCTCGTGATAAGTGCCGTCATTTCATCATCGGCGTTGCTCCAAGTTAGCGGCGGCACGATTCAGTCTTCACCTATGCAGCGAACATTCCCACCCCCACCCCTACACCTACAGCTACTCCTACCTCAGCACCGTTGACTCAAGCGCAATAGCCTGCAGAGGATGAGCCGGGGCCAGCCTGCCATCTTGCAGACGGATACAAGATAGATATGACTAGGCTTTGAAAGAATACAGGTCCTCGGAGACATTCAGCCCCGGTCTCCAGTTGCGGACGGCTAAGGTAGCCCCATGCTCTATGCCGGACACGAACCCGGACACGACCAACGGTCGGCCACGGTTAGGGAATTGCCCAGTCTGGACACTGCCCACGACGCCGTCATCAGCCACGGGCATGGGTGTGCCTAAGTGGTCAAGGGGGAAGGGGAATGAGAGGTGCGAAAGTGTGTTCCAATCTGAGAGTGAGACGATTGGACATTCGGTTTCATGGTGGCCGTTTCTGCACACGTTGCCGCGCCCTCTCCAAATACGTGGGCTCCTCCGGTGAGGCTTACATAGCCTTTGCCTAGTTCTCAGGTTCGCCAAGGTCCACATACTTGTCACCAAAAAACGGGTCCATGCTGATTCGATGCGGCCTAGACAATCCCCTTTTGCCCTTGTACACGCGAAAAGCATGTGTAGACCCATTGGCCAGTTCAAGTTTCTCAAAATCATCGGTTGGCGTTCTGACAGCAAGGGCTTGAGCCTTAGCAACCCCCTCTCGCAACCATGCTATCACTTCACCCATCTTTTGCTGTCTACTACTCAACTGTGGAATTAGACTCAGACCATCGTGCCCATGTGCAGCTAGCTTTGTCTTGACAATACTCAGGCCTTCACCCGATTCTTCAGCCATCTTCTGAACCTTGTCAATCCTGGAACCGAGGGCCGCAATGCTGTGATTGAACATGTCACGGTGGCTGTTCACCACATGAGAAAGGCCGTAATAAGCTTCCTTCAACCTGTTATTAGATTCGTTTACCGTACCCGTATCGGCCTTGGCCAGTTCTGCGCCTTCGCTCAGTTTACTGACTATGTCGCTGAGATTGCTTACTGCATCCGTGAGCTTGGTCACCTGATCAGCAATACTAGTTAATCTATGAGTAAGTGGCTCAGTATCACTCAATGAGAATTCTGAATCTGACTCACGCAATCCAGTAGCTCGTTCGAGCTGCTGGAGTCTGTCCTCCAGTAAACTCACTGGCAGCGCAGTAGCTGGCGCAGCAACTGACCGCGGTGTACTGCTGCCAGTAATGCCATGAACGAAGGTCTTATGACCTCTCAGTCCCTGCGGAGTCTTGACCTGTTTGCCGCAAAATTCGCATGTAACCATTTCAGTTTCCTCCTAAAATTATCTTTCACTTCTTTGCTTCAGCCGGAGTCCAGCCTCGGTCTTCCGAACCGGATGTAGTGGCCCTTAGAGGCCGGGGCAATATCTTGCCAGAGATGGCTTTGGAGGATTCTCTTGCGGGAGGTTGCCAGTCGGGTATCAGCTCAGATAGGGAGTAATAAGGTTGCAGGTGAGGGTTGGTTCCCCGTCGGGGCCGCCAGTCTGTGAAATGGTTGATGCCTCGCCGTGAACCATGTCGAAGAACGGCATCATGTCTGGTTTGGGTGTTACTCCCAGGATCAGTGCGTCCTTGACCCACACAGCCTCAAATACCTCGGTCACAAGGCGCTTGCGTTGTTGCTGCTCGCCGGCCTCCCATGCCAGTGACAGGTCCTGGAGGAACTGCGCCATCCTACTGAGATAATCAGGCTTCGCCTGTGCCACCGTCACCTTCGCCAGTCTGGCCTGCAGCATCTGGCGTTCGCCCAGGTACTCAGCCTTGTCGATGTCGCCCAATAAGTAGAGTTCCTTAAGGCGGCTGAGACTGGCACTGATGCTTCCCGTATCGCTCTCCGCCGTCTTTTCAGGCTGCTTCAGGCTGCTTGTCGTGGCAGAGAGCCAGCATCTTCTCCTGATAATCCTGGGGAAGCTTGAAGGCCTTGAGGTATGCGGCCATCTGGCTCTCCAATCGCCCTAGCCCGGCGCTCTTCTCTCTGCACGTGCCGGAATCGAGCCGCCTCGCACAAGCCAGGTGTGGGTGAAGGCTGTTGGACACTCTGAGCCGGTTACCACAAGTGGCGCAGCGGGCCACCCCTGAAAGTGAATAGTGGCGGGCCTTGCCTGGCATGGTTTGGGGTAGATGTCGTCGGCTAGACCGTGCCTCCTGGGCCGCCTCAAAAAGTTCAGGAGGGATGATCCGGCCGTGTCTTCCCTTCACCCAGCCGCTCCTACCGTCAGGCAACTCGCCGACGTAGAACCGGTTCTGCAGCATGTCGCGCACTGTATCCTTCGAGAAGGGGTTCGAGCCATGGGTCCCACATGTCCGGTGGCCCGCCTCGTTCAGGGCCCTCGCAATAGCCTTGTCGCTTTCTCCCCGGGCCGCCATCTCGAAGGCTAGCAGCAACCCCTGGTGGGTGGGTGCCCGCTCCCGCACCACATTCCCTTCCTTATCCCGGATACGCCAGACCTCATCATGGGGCTTCGGCACTCCGTCAGGCCCCTTCATCACCCCGAGGGGCAGTATGCCGTTGTATTGATTCCTAAGTTGCCACAAATTATCCCTACCCAGGATCAACAATAATTACTATACTAACCCGAGGTTATTTGTCAATTCTTTCTTTGCCTCGCCAGTTTCGCCCAAATGAGGATGAAACATCTTAGCGTGTTGTTTCCTTCAGAGTCTCCAAGGAGGAGGGGGTTGTGCCAGAAGTGAAGAGTAGTCTGCAACCATTTGCCACGAGGCCTATTGCAGTGAGGGCACTTCGGGAATCGGCCTACAGGTACAGGATGTCCTCGGGGTGGCCCAGGGCTATGAAGAGGAGAAGGTAGTCCCGGAGGTGGCGGGTGATGAGGAAGTTCTCTTTGACATGGTGTCGGCCGTTCTCGCCGAGCCACCGGGCATATTCGGGATTGGTCAGGAGCTGCTTTATGGCGTAGGCTGTGCCCTCGACTCCGTGGGAGAGGAGCCCGGTGAACTTGTTCTTCACCTGAAGGGGTATGCCGCCTACAGCCGAGGCGACCACCGGCTTCCCCTTCCACAGGGCCTCGCTCACGGTAAGCCCGAAGCCCTCCTTGAGCGACTTCTGCACGATGACCGTGGAGGCCCTCTGGAGGGCATTGATGTCAATATCGCTGTTGGGGGGGATAGCCAGGATATGGACATCGGGGTTCCCCTCGGCCCTTTCCCTTACTTCCGCCAGGACCCTGTCTGATTCCGGGTCATCGCTGGCCGTGCCCCCAGCCAGGATAAGACAGCAGTCTATGCTCTTCCTCACCATCTCAAAGGCCTGGATTACCCCGATAGGGTCCTTGAGGTAATCAAACCGGGAGACCTGGGTGATGATGGGCTTTTCCCGGGGAAGCTGGTATCTTTCCAGAACGGCGTCAACGGTCTCCTGGGGTAGCTCCCGGTTCTTGTCGCTCAAGGGGTCGATGGAGGGTGAGATGAGGACCTGGCGGATGGGGAGCTGCTGGGAGAAGGCGGGGGCGGAGAAGACCGCCGCATCATACTGGACCACGAAGCGATAGAGGAAGTTCCAGACCTCCTGATTGGGCTTGGAGACATCTATGTGACACCTCCATATCCACTTCCTGCCCAGCTCCTTCTTTCTTGTCACCAGGGCTACCGGCTGGGGGTCGTGGACGAAGATGATGTCTCCGTAGAGCTCTAGCTCTTCCATGTTCTTCTGGTTGGTCTCCATGAAGAGGGAGAATTCCTGGGGGGAGAGCCTTTCCTCCCTGCCATGGAGGGCGTTGTGGAATTTCTTGGTTACCTGGAAGAACTCCTGGTTCCCCTTGATGACACTCCAGCGGGCGTCCACGCCCAACTGTCCCAAGAGGGGCAGCATGCGGCTCAGGATCTCCGCCACCCCGCCCCCGGTGAAGGTGGAGTTTATGTTCTGGATGACCTTCCCCGAGAGCTTGGCCGCCAGGAGCCTCAGTTCCTCAAGGGTGCTCCTGCCCACAATGGGCTCGTAGTCCGATAGCCTCACTTTATTCGTTTCTCGATAAGCTGTATGAGTGACGATCTTAAGCCCTCCAGAGTATAAGTATAAGGGTCAAGGCGAGCAATCTTGTCCGCCAGCTCCTTTTCCTCCAGCCTTTCCTCCAGCCAGGTAGAGAAATCGTTGAGCCCCCTCCCCAGCCTCAACCGGGACTCAAAGATATGATAGTAGAGGGAGCCCAGGCTCAGCTTGCGCAGGGCCTCTACAAATTCCCTCAGGTCATGGGCCACATAGGGCGTGGGCAGGATTACGCTCACCGATTTCATGAAGTGAAATTCCCTTCCCTCTGGCGCCTCCCTTCCATTGGGCTGGCGGGAGAGGTGCTCCTCCATGATGTTTACCAGCCTTTCCCTTATGGCACCCAGGGAAGGTAGGTCAAAGACATCGACACTGGCCAGTCTTTCCCCCAGCACCTCATCCCCCAGAGCATCGCTCGCCCAGAGGGCAAAGTCGTTGGCTGGTTCCGGGGTGAGATAGTGATGTTCCTCCAGGAAGTGGTGGGTGTGGTAATAGACCACAGAATCGGGGGAATCTTTGAGTATTTCCACCATCTGGCGCAGGTTGCTGGCCTTGAGCCCGGTCAACTCCTTAAGGTGGGCCCGGGCATAGAAACGGAAAGGCTCGCTGGCCTTCTTCAGGGGCCGGCCGTAGTTGATGACGGTGGACTGGAGGAGCCGGCTGTTGGGGATGGTGATGGCGCTCTCGTCCATGGCCCTTATTCTGGTGTGCCTCCAGTCCATTTCGGTGACATAGCCCTCTTCCCCTGTCTCCAGCTTGATGTAGTCCCCCGCTTTGATGTGGCCGCTGGCCGATAGCTGAAACCCGGCGAAGACGCTGGGGAGGACGTCCCTGAAGGCCAGTGCCCCCGCCAGCACAGCTACCCCCATCACCAGGAGGATAGGGCTGGTGGGCACCCCCCAGATATGCAGCAGCTCCAGCGCGGCGGTAACCAAGATGACCACCCTGACAATCTGGCCGGCCGTACTAACAGGGCGCCGGGGAATCTTGAGCCTATCGCCATAGAACTGGATGAACCTGCTGGCGAGGTTAAGGGCCACCAGCGTAACGGAAAGGAGGAGGAGGGTTCCCAGCCCCTTGCCTGCGGGTTCTTTCCATCCCGCGGGAATCCTGAAAACGGCCAGGGCCAGGTAAGCACTGAGGAGCAGGCACCACAGGGCCGAAGCAGTTTTGGTGGCCTGAACCACGATATCATCCCCTGGCCAGCGGCTTCTTTTGGCCCATCTGTCCAGGCGGTGATAGGCGCCCCTTCTCAACCAGAAGGTAGCAATAAGGCTGGCCAAGAAAACTGCCAGAGGGATGACGATGTCGGGCCAGTTCTCGGCCAGCCAGGAAAGGGCCGTCTTCATCGGGTGCCCTGCCGGCCCTGCCCCTGGAGCCGCGCCAGGAACTCCTGGACCTCCGCTGGTGACCTCAGGAAATAGCGGGCCTGGCTACCGGGGTTTGCCTCCCCCACGAAGATGGAGATGCCGTTGCCTTTCTCTACCACCCTGAAGCCGTCCTCGTCGGTCAGGTCGTCCCCCAGGAAAACGGCCAGCACTTTGCCCTTGTGGAAAGGCCTCTGGTACTTCTCCAAGAGCAGGGCGATGGCCCGCCCCTTGTCCCAGGCTATTGCCGGCCTTACCTCCAGGACCTTCTTGCCCGAGGTGGCCCTCACCTTCCCCAGGGAACGGGCAGCATCAATGATGCGCTCAAAGATGGTCCATACCTCTTCGGCCTTATCTTCTGCCACCAGGCGGTAGTGGATGCTCAAGGTGAGCCCCTTGTCCTCCACCAGGACGCCTCTCACCGGGGCCAGGGCCCGGCTCAGCACCTGGTGGAGAACGCGGAGGATGGGCTTTACCTCCTCTGCGAGGGGGTTGACGAAGCTCACCCCGGGCCCTTCTATCTCCAGGCCATGGTTACCCGCATAGACAATGCCCCTCACCCCCACTTTCCCCTGGAGGTCCCCCAGGGCCCGGCCGCTGATTATGCCCACGGTAAAGTGCCTCTGGCGGGCCAGGGCCCGCAGGAGCTCCCGGGTCTCCTCTGAGAGTTCCGCCAGCTCGGGCCTCTCCACAATGGGGGTAAGGGTGCCATCGTAGTCGCTGAGGAGGAGGACATGCCTGGCTTCCTTGAGCCGCCTGCCGATATCCTGCCAGGCAGAGAAGACATGCTCCAACTACCCCCCTCCGGACTCAAATTTTACCAGTTCGGAGATAATTTCGCCTGCCCACTTGTAGATATTGTTCTCCCGGACTATTTCCCTCATCCTCCGCATCCGCCTTTGCCTTTCTGGGGCTGGCATCTCCAGGGCCCTCTTGATGGCTTCGGCAAAGTGGTCGGTGGCGTAGGGGTTTGCCAGGAGGGCATCGGTAAGCTCCCTGGCGGCCCCGGTGAAGGGGCTCAGGATGAGGACCCCGTCCTCATCAGAGCGGCTGGCCACAAACTCCTTGGCCACCAGGTTCATCCCATCGTGCAAGGAGCTTACCACGCAGAAATTGGCCATGCGCCTGAGGGCCAAGAGGGTAAGGGGCGAGCAGTGCTCGCGCAGGTAGTGTATAGGCTTCCAGTGCCCCGAGGCATGTTTCCAGTTTATCTCCTCCACCAGGCTGTCAATCTCTTCGTTAAGTTTCTTGTAGGTGCCTATATGAATACGGCTGGGGACCCCAGCCTGGACGAAGGCCACCCTCTTCTTATATTCCGGCCACCTCTCCAGAAAACGGTCAAAGGCCCTGAACCTGTCGGGGATGCCCTTGGTATAGTCAATCCTGTCCAGGCCGATACCCACCAGCTCTTCCCTGAGCCCCAGCCTCTTCTTCAGCCTTTCTACCTCCTCGGCTACCTCCTTTTCCTGGGCCTGCTGGGAAATCTCTTCAAAGTCAACGCTTATGGGGAAAGGGCGGACGGCGGTCTTCTTCCCGCCCCGGGAAACCTCGTACCTGTCCAAGTCCACGCGGGCCTCGATAGCCCGGTCTGTGGTGTCCAGAAAGTTGTTGCAGTGGTAGCGGATGTGGAACCCCAGCAGGTGGTTCCCCAGGAGCCCGTCTAGGATTTGCTCCTGCCACGGGCAGATACGGAAGGCCTCGCGGTTGGGCCAGGGAATGTGCCAGAACTGG
This sequence comes from Chloroflexota bacterium, assembly GCA_018825785.1. NCBI lineage: Bacteria > Bacillati > Chloroflexota > Chloroflexota bacterium. Next base: position 28,895 of record JAHKAY010000060.1, read on the forward strand.
GCGATGATAGCGTTGGGGTTAGCTTGCCGGACAAGGCGGGGGAGGAGGGCCAGGTGATAGTCCTGGACAAAGACAAACGCCTTCCTGTCCTCCACTTCCTCCAGCACGGCCTCAGCGAAGAGCTGGTTGACCTTCTTATAGGTATTCCAGTCAGCCTCGTCAAAGATGGGGCGGGTGTAGGAGATATGGCAAAGGGGCCAGAGGGCTTCGTTGGAGAAGCCAAAGTAGTAGCCATCCTCCTCCTCTCTGGTGAGCCAGACCCGTTTCAGTGTATATTTGGGCGCCTCGGGTGGGACCGGCACCTTGTTCTTGTCGTCCACCACTTCCCTGTCGGCGTCCCCGCTTCCGTGGGCTATCCACGTGCCCCTGCAGGCCCGCATCACCGGGTCCAGGGCTACGGTCAGACCGCTGGCGGGAACCTGGCACCGAATCTCAGAGCCGACGTGGGTGTGGATATAGGGCTCCCGGTTGGAGACCACGATAAAGAGATAGTTGGCCAGCTTGTCCTGAACCAGTGCGCACAGACTTTCCTTCGTCCACATCTCTATGACTCCTTTCTCCCTTCCTGGGTAGTGCCTGGAAAGGGCGAATTGCCGAAGAAGACTTTGGTGTGTGGCCAGGGGATCTCTATGCCTTCCTCATCAAAGGCCTTCTTCACCCTCTTCCGGATTTCCCCCATCACATCCCATTGCCGGATAGGTTTGGTATCGCCGAGAACCTTAAGCTCAATCCCCGAGTCTCCCAGGTTGTCCACCCGTAACACCTGGGGTGTCTTCAGGATGACGGGTGACCACTCGGCCTCCGCCGCCATCTCCTGGCAGACCCGGTTGATGACCGCAATAGCGCGGTCCAGGTCCGTCCCATAAGCGACGCTGATATTCAGGTTCACCCGGGACCACTCCTTGGTGAAGTTGCTGGCCACCCGTATCTCCCCATTGGGCACCACATGCACAATGCCGTCCAGGTCTCTCAGTACCGTGCGGCGCAGATTAATCTCCTCCACTAGGCCCGCTATGTCGGCTATCTTCACCACATCGCCCACCCGATACTGGTTCTCCATTACTATGAAGACGCCAGCGATGATGTCCTTCACAACGCTCTGGGCCCCAAAGCCCAAGGCGATGCCTGCGACCCCCGCCCCTGCTAGAACCGGGGCGATGTTGATGCCCAACTCCGAGAGGATGATAAATGTGGCTATGCCTATGATGAAGACCTGCCCCGCGGTTAGGAGGACGGCGGTCAGGGTATTGACCCTTTTCCGGACCTCCTCCTCAGGCTGTCCCGACACCTGTGTGGCTACAAAGGACCTGATGGCAGCAGGCACGGCCATGCCGAGGGCAAAAAGCGCGGCAACGGAGAGAAAGAGAATTAGTCCTATGCGGGTTCCATCAGCAAGAAGCCAGTGCCTGACCCCCTCTGCTTGAATGCCAAATAGCCCCAAGGAAGCCAGAAGCGCCAGGAGGCCGGCCAGCAGAGGGGTAAGTGCCCTGAGGACGATGACAATCCCGTCGCCCAGGGCGGTGTGGGCCCTAGATGTCCCCTCCAGCTTGAACCACCGTAAGATGCTATCCACCAGGGCTGTCCCGCCGTAGGCGGCCAGGACGATGAAGGCTACATGCAAGCCCCTTCTGATTTCGAAATCATACGATTCCTTGAAGGGGAGATAGACGACGGCGAAGTATATCCCTGCAAGGATTATGCCAGCAAGGCCAGGCCATTCCAGGGCTTCCACCAGCATGTTGTCCAGGGCTGTGCCTGTCTTGGCCGCCATCCGTCGCGCCACCCGCCGCAGGATGTAGTAGAAAATTCCGGCGAAAAGGGACATGGATAGGGCAATAGCCACAGCAAGAAAAATGTCTCGTGCAAGAATAGTATCGGTTGCTAGCATGCGGCTTCCCCTTTGGCAAAAGACAAAGCAGAGCCTCTCTCAAATTTGCCTCTATCCACCTCTGGCCTGTGCACTACTACCCCTCCTTGAGATTTCTCCCAGCTATGCCTGCCAGGCATGATTCCCACAGATATCTGCGCCTCTTAGCAAGTGAAAAGCCCGAGTCGCCAAGGGACCAAAGGATAACTGCGGCATGGACTAGGGCGAAAAAAAGGGGGAGCGCTCTAGAGTCATTGCCGCCTCCCAGACATGTAAGCGAACGTTTGCTTACATCATACTCAATAGGCGGTGGTTGTCAATATCCCAGGACTAGCGGTTGTCTTGGGCCCCGCTTGACGGACATCGCGCTATGGCTTGTCATAACCGAGGCATGGGCAGCGGCAGCTTTCGCTTCTTCGGTGTGGTTTTCCTATCAATAATGCTTCTCCTCTTTCTGGTCGCGGCATTCCTCAGCACGACACATTGGAGTGAAGCTGTCATCTGGGCGCTCGTCTTTGTCGGCTTACTTTTCTTTGTCGCCGGACTTCTGCTTCTACTTTATTGGGGCTCAGAGCGAACTGAGTAAGCCCGCTGGCCGGGACGTGGCACCGAATTTCAGAGCCGACGTGAGTATGGATATAGGGCTCCCGGTTGGAGACCACGATGAAGAGATAGTTGGCCAGCTTGTCCTGAACCAGTGCGCACAGGCTTTCCTTCGTCCACATGGAAGAGCTTTCCCTCCCCTCCTGCTGATTGTAACCCGCGGTTCTCATAGAAAGCAACCGCCTGTACGGGGTCAGGACATATCGGACAAGACCTCCTCCTTTCTAGTGGGGTGAGAATTCAGCCAGGTCTGGTAGAACTGCTCGGGAGTGAGATAGCCTAGGGCCTGGTGAGGGCGCACGGTCTCATAGACTCGATTCCAG